>NZ_JACBWZ010000041.1 GCF_013870595.1 Streptomyces sp. WELS2
GGCCGGCCGAGGGCAGCCGCCGGTGAGCGTACCGCCCAGTTCCCGGGCCGTGCGCACGAACACCTCGTGCAGGTCCCGGGCCGCCTGCGGCTCCGACTCCGCCTTGCGGCGTTGCAGCATCAGCAGTACCCGGGGCGCGTCCGCGGCGATCGGCCGGTGCGTGATCAGTCCCTGCCGCTCCAGCGGATCCCCGCACACGCTGAAGTCCGGCAGCACCGTCACCCCCAGACCCTCGGCGACCATCAGCTTGCCCATCTCCGCACCGTCGGTCGAGTACGAGAAGGACGCCGTACGACCATCCAGCAGCCGGTGCACATAACGGTGCATCACATACCCGGTGCGCATCGCGATCAACGGCTCGGTGAGCAGTTCCTCCACCGTCACCACCGGGCGGGAGGCGAGTGGGCTGTCCGGCCGGACACACACCACGGGCCGGCCGCGCAGCAGCTCGGTGGACTCGAAGTCGGCGGGTATGTCGTCCCCCTCCAGATGATTGACCAGACCGAGGTCGAAACCGCCCTCCGACAGGGTCCGGTGTATGTCCGACTGCTGCGCGCCGACCACCTCCACCTGGGTGACGGGGTGGGTGGCGCGAAAGGCACGCACGGCCGGAATGAGCAGCGGTACCGTCGCCGCGTTGACCGTGCCGACGCGCACCATCCGGCTGATGCGGTGCTGCTCGCCCGCCGCGGCCCTGAGCCGGTCGACCGCCTCCAGCACACCGAGGACGTGGGGGAGCAGTTCCCTGCCCGCGGCACTCATGGTGGCCCCGGTCCGCTTGCGCTCCAGCAGGTCGACTCCGAGCTCCCGTTCCAGGTTGCGCACGGTCTCGCTCAGAGCCGGCTGGGACAGGCGCAGTTCCTCGGCGGCCCGGCGCAGCGAACCGAGCCGGACGACGGCCGCTATGTACTCCAGCTGTTCCGTTCGCACACCCCAGAGTGCGCCGTGTCCCGGGACGCGTTCAAGGGTTTTCCTGTCACACCTTCGTGAATTCCAGCGGTCCGCGATGCGAAACCGGTCGGGTTTACCTTGACTGCTTCACCCGGCTGCTGCCAGCATCGTCGGCATGAAGATGCGACTGGACCTCACGCGGCGACGCCATGTCGACCTCGCCCGCGTTTCCAGCGCCTCCTGTCGCACCGCGGCCTGACTCGCAGATCGGCCGCCCTTCTCCCACGCCACGCCCGTCGAAGCACGGCCGCGTGCCGCGTATTCACCACACCGCCTGAATTCGGCGTTCCGGCACGCCGTGGGAATTCGGCGTGAGGGAAACACCGCACATTCCGCAACAGGAGTTCTGCATGCCCGCACAGCCCGTCAAGTTCGCCTATTGGGTTCCCAATGTCAGCGGGGGACTGGTCACCAGCACGATCGAGCAACGCACCGACTGGGGGTACGACTACAATCGCGAACTCGCCGTACTCGCCGAGAACAACGGCTTCGAGTACGCCCTCACCCAGGTCCGCTACATGGCGAGCTACGGTGCCGAGTACCAGCACGAGTCCACGAGTTTCAGCCTGGCCCTGCTGCTGGCCACCCAGCGCCTGAAGGTCATCGCCGCCGTCCACCCGGGACTCTGGCACCCCGGCGTCCTGGCCAAGCTCGGCGCCACCGCGGACCATCTGTCCAACGGCCGCTTCGCCGTCAATGTGGTCAGCGGCTGGTTCAAGGACGAGTTCACCGCCCTCGGCGAACCCTGGCTCGAGCATGACGAACGGTACCGGCGTTCCGAGGAGTTCATCACCGCGCTGCGCCGCATCTGGACCGAGGACCGTGCCGAACTGGCCGGTGACTTCTACCGGTTGCGCGGCTTCTCCCTCAAACCCAAGCCCCTGCGCGGCACCGGCCGGCCGCACCCGGAGATCTTCCAGGGCGGCAACTCCACTGCCGCCCGGCGCATGGCGGGCCGGGTGTCCGACTGGTACTTCTCCAACGGCAAGGACTTCGACGGAGTGGTCGAGCAGATCGACGACGTCCGCGCGTCCGCGGCCGCGACGGGGCGCACCGCGCCGAGGTTCGGCCTCAACGGCTTCCTCATCGCCCGCGACACCGAGCGCGAGGCCCGCGAGACCCTGCGTGAGATCGTCGCCCGGGCCGACACCGAGGCCGTCGAGGGCTTCGGCACCGCGGTCAAGCAGGCCGGCCAGTCCACCACCGACGGCAAGGGCATGTGGCAGGACTCCTCTTTCGAGGACCTCGTTCAGTACAACGACGGCTTCCGGACAGGCCTCATCGGCACCCCCGAGCAGATCGCCGAGCGCATCGTCGCCTACAGGAAACTCGGCGTCGACCTCTTCCTGCTCGGCTTCCTGCACTACCACGAGGAGGTCGAGTACTTCGGCACGCGCGTACTGCCCCTCGTCCGGGAACTGGAGACCCGGCTCTCCGGCGCCGAGGACGAGTCCGTCCCCGCTCACGCCTGACCCCCCACCTTCCGCACCGCACCGTGAAAGAGGCACCCCCGCATGAGCACTGCCACATCCCCCGACTGGACCACCCGCCCCGCCCCGCGCACCGCTGCGGACTGGATCACCCGCGCCACCGAGGTGGCCGCCGTACTCGCCACCGACGCCGCCGAGCGCGACCGGGCCGGCGCCACCCCGTACGCCGAAGTGCGACTGCTGAAGGACTCCGGCCTGGTCACCCTGCTCGGCCCCGTGGAGCACGGCGGCGCGGGACAGGACTGGCGCACGGCCTACCGGGTCGTCCGCGAGGTGGCCAAGGCCGACGGCTCCATCGGCCAGCTCCTCGGCTACCACTACCTCTGGAACTGGGCCGCCCGCCTGGTCGGCACCCGCGAACAGTGGGAGCACGTCGAGGCCGAGGCCGCGCGCAACCGCTGGTTCTTCGGCGGCGCGGTGAACCCGCGCGACAAGGACGTGACCGTCACCGAGGACGGCGACGAACTGGTCTTCACCGGCCGCAAGTCCTTCTCCACCGGCAGCAGGGTCTCCGATGTCACCGTCCTCGAAGGCGTCTTCGAAGGCACCGACCGCCACGTCTTCGCCATCGTGCCCTCCGACAGCGAGGGCCTGACCTTCCACGGCGACTGGGACAACATCGGCCAGCGGCTCACCGAGAGCGGCAGCGTCACCCTCGACGGCGTCCGCACGCCGTGGTCCTCGGCGGCCGGCTACGTGGACAAGCGGTTCCGGCCGCGCGTGTACAACACCCTCAACGTGCCCACCATCCAGCTCGTCTTCGTCAACCTCTACCTCGGGGTCGCGGGCGGCGCCCTGGAGACGGCCGCCACGTACACCCGTACCAAGTCGCGCTCCTGGCTGCACGGCGGCCACGAGCGCGCGGTCGACGAGCCCTACGTCATCGACACCTACGGTGATCTCACCGCCAAACTCTGGGCGGTCGAGGCGCTCGCCGACGCGGTCGCCGCCGAGGGGCAGACGCTGCACGACGACCCCGACGCGGTGACCGAGCAGGCCCGAGGCGACTTCGAGGTACGGGTGGCCGCCGCCAAGTCACGCGCCACCGACGTCGCCCTGGAGATCACCAGCCGCATCTTCGAGGTCACCGGCGCCCGCTCCACGGCGAGCGCCGAGGGACTGGACCGCTTCTGGCGCAACGTCCGCACCCACACCCTGCACGACCCGGTCGCCTACAAGCGGCGCGAGGTCGGCCGCTGGGTCCTGGAGGGAGAGCTCCCCGAACCCACCTGGTACTCCTGACCGCCGCACCGACGGGGCGCCCCAGGAGCGGGGCGCCCCTCCGCCCGAAAGAGAACCCCATGGCCACCGTTCTGTCCGTCTCCGGCAGCCCCTCCGTCTCCTCCCGCACCAACCGCCTGCTGCGCCACCTGGACCAGCGGCTCCTCGCCCACGGCCACCAGGTGGTCCCCCTCGACGTCCGTACGATCCCCGCCGAGGCCCTGCTCGGCGCCGACTTCCGGCACCCGGCCATCCTCGAGGTGACGGAACTGTTCGCCCGCGCAGACGGCGTCGTGGTCGGCTCACCGGTCTACAAGGCCGCGTACTCCGGGGTACTCAAGGCGCTTCTCGACCTGCTGCCGCAGCACGCCCTGAGCGGCAAGACCGTGCTGCCGCTGGCCACCGGCGGCAGCACGGCCCACGTCCTGGCCATCGACTACGCGCTGCGCCCGGTCCTGAACTCCATGGGGGCCTCGCACATCGTCCAGGGATGGTTCACCCTGGAACAGGACCTCACGGTGCACGACGACGGCTCCCTCGGCGTCGCCTCGGCCGCAGGCGAGGCATTGACCCGGGTGATCGACCAGTTCTCGGCCGCACTCGGCCGGGCCCCGCTCCTGGCCGCGGCGGGCTGACCACCATGACCGCCCATGTGATCGCCGACGACGCCGAAGCCCTCGCGGTCGCCGCGGAGCTGGCCGAGGAGTTCCGGGCGCGCGCCTCCCGGCGCGACGCGGAACGCCGGCTGCCCCTCCAGGAACTGGACCGGCTGTCCGCCTCCGGTCTCCTGGCCGTCACCGTACCCGCCGACCACGGGGGAGCGGACGTCCGCACCGGGACGCTCGCGGAGATCTTCCGCCTGCTCGGGTCGGCGGACGGCAGTATCGCCCAGATCCCGCAGAGCCACTTCGTGTACGTCAACGTCATCCGCCGCCACGGCACGCCCGAGCAGCAGAAGTTCTTCTTCGCCGAACTGCTCGCCGGGCGTCGCCTCGGCAACGCCCAGTCGGAGGCCGGCACCAGGCACGTCCAGGACATCCGCACCCGGCTGCGGCGCCGTCCCGACGGCTCGTACCTGCTCAACGGCGTCAAGCACTACTGCACCGGCGCCCTGTTCGCCCACTGGATCCCCGTGCTGGCCCGCGCCGAGGACGACACCCTGCACGCGGCGTACGTTCCGCGGGACGCTCCCGGCCTCGGCGTCGTCGACGACTGGGACGGGATGGGCCAGCGGACCACTGCCAGCGGCACCGTGCACCTCGCGGACGTCACCGTGCCCGCCGACCGGGTCCTGCCCCACCATCTCACCTTCCGGGGTCCACAACTGCACGGCGCGTTCGCCCAGTTGCTGCACGCGGCCATCGACACGGGCATCGCCGAGAGCGCCCTCGCCGAGGCAGCCGCGTTCGTACGGACGAAGAGCAGGCCCTGGTTCGAGAGCGGGGTCGAGGCCGCCGCCGACGACCCGCTGCTCATCCAGCGGTTCGGTGAACTCGCCCTCCGGGTCAGAGCCGCCGAGGCGCTGCTGCGGGAGGCCGCCCGCACCGTCGACGCGGCCCGCGACGACCTCACCGACGACTCCGCGGCCGAGGCGTCCATCGCGGTCGCCGCCGCCAAGGTGGTGGCGGCGCAGGCCGCGGTCGAGGTCTCCAGCGCCCTGTTCGAAGTGGCGGGCACCCGCGCGGCGCTCCGCTCGCTGAACCTGCACCGGTACTGGCGCGACGCCCGTACCCACACCCTGCACGACCCGACGCGCTGGAAGGTCCAGCACATCGGACGGTACGTGCTCAACGGCACCAGACCACCGCGCCACGGCCTGCTGTAGGAGCCGCGTGCGGCTCCGGTCGCGAACAGGCGCCGACGCCACCCGCGAGGCCCTCGGCGCCCGCGGGACCACCGGGCCCGCACTCCTCGCCCGCCTCCCCGTACGGCGCAAGCCCGGCATGCCCGGCCGCCGTTCCCGGTACCCGTTTCGGAGTTCTCATGTCTGCCCTCACCTTCCATTGGTTCCTGCCCACGACCGGTGACAGCCGGTACGTCGTCGGCGGCGGCCACGGGTCCGCCCCCGGCACCGCCGCAGGGGACCGCCCGGCCTCCATCGCATACCTCGGCCAGATCGCCCGCACCGCCGAGCAGCTCGGCTTCGTCGGGGCGCTCACCCCGACGGGCGCGTGGTGCGAGGACGCGTGGGTGACCACGGCCATGCTGACGCAGGTGACCGACCGGCTGAAGTTCCTGGTGGCCTTCCGGCCCGGGCAGATCGGCCCGACGCTGTCGGCGCAGATGGCCGCGACCTACCAGCGGCAGTCGCACGGGCGGCTGCTGCTGAACGTGGTCACCGGCGGCGAATCCGCCGAACAGCGCGCTTACGGCGACTTCCTCGACAAGGACCAGCGGTACGCCCGCACCGGGGAGTTCCTCGACATCGTGCGGCGGCTGTGGGCGGGCGAGACGGTCGACCACCACGGCGAGCATCTGCGGATCGAGGGCGCCAGGCTGAGCCGGCTGCCCGAGCCCGCTCCGCGGATCTACTTCGGCGGATCCTCGCCCGCGGCCGGCGAGGTGGCGGCGCGGTACGCGGACGTGTACCTGACCTGGGGCGAACCGCCGCAGCAGGTGAAGCAGAAGATCGACTGGGTACGCTCGCTGGCCGCCGCGCACGGCCGGCGGGTGCGCTTCGGCATCCGACTGCACACCATCAGCCGGGACACGTCGGCGCAGGCGTGGGCCGAGGCGGAGCGGCTGCTCAAGGCCATGGACCCCGCACGCATCAAGGAGGTGCAGCGAGGCCTGGCGACCAGCGAGTCCGAGGGGCAGCGGCGAATGCGCGAGCTGCACAACAGCGGCGACACCGGGGGTCTGGAGATCTACCCGAACCTGTGGGCGGGCATCGGCCTCGTCCGCGGCGGCGCGGGCACGGCACTGGTCGGCAGCCACACGGAGGTCGCCGACCTGATCGAGGAGTACCACCGGCTCGGCATCGAGGAGTTCGTGCTGTCCGGGGTGCCGCACCTGGAGGAGGCGTACTGGTTCGGGGAGGGTGTTCTGCCCGTACTGGAGAAGCGCGGTCTGTGGCGGCATCCGGCAGGACCGCGCACCGTCGAGGCCGGCATCGTCCCGTTCGCCGCCCGATGAGCGCGGCGCACGCGTCCCCGCGGGCCCGGGTCCGCGCACACGGGCCGGGCCCCTCCGGTCCGCGCGGACTGAAGACGGTCGTGCTGGCCAGCCTGCTGGGCACCACCGTGGAGTGGTACGACTTCTTCCTGTACAGCACTGCCGCGGGACTGGTCTTCGGCAAACTGTTCTTTCCCACGGCCGACGGCACCGTGGGCACGATGCTGTCGTTCGCCACGTTCGCCGTGGGCTTCGTCGCCCGTCCCGTGGGCGGCCTGCTCTTCGGCCACGTCGGTGACCGGACCGGCCGCAAGCACACCCTGGCCTCCACCATGGGCCTGATGGGCGTCTCCACCGCCCTCATCGGCGCGCTGCCCACCTATGAGCAGGCCGGCGTCCTCGCTCCGGCGTCGCTCCTGGTGCTGCGTGTCGCCCAAGGCGTGGCACTCGGCGGGGAATGGGCCGGGGCGGTCCTGCTGGCCGTGGAGTACGGGCCCACGGGCGGCAAGGGCCGGTTCGGCAGCTACCCGCAGGTCGGGCTGGCCCTCGGGCTGGCGCTGGGTACCGGAGTGTTCGCGCTGCTGAACGACGTGCTCGGCGAAGCGGCGTTCCTCGACTACGGATGGCGGATCGCCTTCCTGGTCAGCCTCGTCCTCGTCGTCGTCGGACTGACCGTACGGCTGAGGATCGAGGAGACACCGGCCTTCCGTGCCGCACGGCGGCTGCGGGAACCCTCCCGCCCGGCTCCGTTGGTGGAACTGCTGCGCGAGCCCGCCGCGCGCCGGCACCTCCTGCTCGGGATGCTGGCACGGTGGGGAGAGGGAGCCGCCTTCAACACCTGGGGCGTCTTCGCCCTCGCGTACGCGACCGGGACGCTGGGCCTGGACCGTACCCCGGTGCTGCTCGCGGTCACGGCCGCGGCGCTCGTGATGGCCGCCCTGATACCGCTGACCGGGACCATGGTCGACCGCCGCGGAGCCCGCCGGACGTACCGCGCGGGCATGGCCGCCTTCGCCGTCTCGGTCTTCCCGGCGTTCTGGCTGTTCGGCACGGGAGGGACCCCGGCCTTCGCCGCGACCCTCATCGTGACACTGGGCATCGTGCACGCCTGGTTCTACGGCGCCCAGGGCACACTGTTCGCCGCTCTGTTCGCCACACCCGTGCGGTACACGGGCATGTCCTTCGTCTACCAGGTGTCCGGCGTCTTCGCCTCCGGCGTCACTCCACTGATCATGACCGCCCTGCTGGCCTTCGGCTCGGGGAGCCCCTGGTGGGCCTGCGGCTACCTCGCGCTGACGGGGCTGGTGAGCGTATGGGCGGCCGGCCGGCTGCGGGACGAGGACCTGCACGTGGCCACCGGAGAGCCGCCCGTGCCCTCCCGCGAACCCACGGCCGCCGTCCGCGGGTGAGCAGGCGGGGCCCGAACCGGCCTACGTTCCTGTTTCCGTACCGTGCTCCGCGCGGTGGGCTGCGGGCGCGGCGACGAGGCGTCGGGGCGTTGGCCGGCCAGGTGATCAGGCGTTGCGGAGTTCTGGACGAGCCCTTCGCGGTCAGGGGGAACGCGAGCGGGCCGCTCAGCGGCGAGTACGGGTGCCGCCCCGGCCGCGCGGGATGAGACCCGGCTTCATGAGCACGTGGTGCGCCCACCCGTACGAGCACTCGGGAAGCGGCCCGGAACGGCGTCGGCGCGGCAGGCGCGGAGACCGCCGGGTGAACCAGGCCGCGCCCAGACCGATGACTGCCCCGGCGGCGACATCGCTGGGGTAGTGGGCGCCGCTCTGCACCCGCTCCACGGCGACCACCGCGGCAGGGACCGCGCACAGGGCGCCGACCAGGGGCCACCTCGGTACGACTGCCGCCGCGAACGCCACGGCGGCAGCCGTGTGCCCGGAGGGAAACGACGACGAGTCGGGCCGGTCCTCGACCTCGTCGTGGGGAATCCAGCCCTTGGGCGGCCGGGGACGGCCGGCCAACGGCTTGCACATGCCGTTGGACACCAACTGCGCCACCGCGACGGCCGCCAGGCCCGCGGCTCCCGCTCTGCGGCCGGGCCGGCCGCCCAGCCAGGCCAGCGCGGCGGCCACACCGCACCACAGCTTCGTGCCTTGCGCCGCCTCTTCGACCGCCGACAGCGCTGCGGTCAGTGGACGCGGTGTCGGGATGCGGCCTGTCTCGTGAGCTTCAGGTCCACGTCACGCACTGTCTCGAGCAACCTCATGCACTCTCGGTACCCAAGATCGGCGTGTGCGGTCATCTGCCAGGCGCGACCGTCCGGCGCCGAACGCGTTACCGGCTTCGCGGACGGGGCACACGTCTTCCCGCCCGGGCCCGCCGGCCGGCGCCGGGACGGGAAGGTTCACCACACGATCAGGAAGGATGCTCGGATGACGACGGCTCGCGAGATCATGACGGAAGGCGCCGAGTGCGTCGGTGCCGAGGAAACGGTGCTCGACGCGGCGAAGAAGATGACCGAGTGCGGGGTGGGCGCGCTGCCGGTCTGTGGGACCGACGACAAGCTCAAGGGCATGCTGACCGACCGCGACATCGTGGTAAAGGTGCTCGGCGTCGGCAAGGACCCCGCTCGGGTCACGGCCGGCGACCTCGCGCAGGGCGAGGCGGTCACCATCGGAGCCGACGACGACGCCGAGGAGGTCCTGCGCACCATGACCTCGCACAAGGTCCGCCGCCTGCCCGTGATCGACGGTCACCGCCTGGTCGGCATCGTCGCGCAGGCCGATGTCGCCCGCGTCCTTCCCGACCCGAAGGTCGGTGACCTCCTCGCAGCGCTGTCCACCGACTGACAGGAACGCGAGCGCGAGGCTCCCCGTCACGAGGCAGCGCGCACCGGCGCGTTGAAGGAGTGCCGGAGCCGGCGGCCCACCCGGGCCGCCGGCTCCGGCTCTTCTCTCCCGAGCCACCCCCGCTCGCGGCGGGTCAGGGGACGGTCAGGTACGACGTCTGTCCAACTCCTCGGTGAGCGCCGAAGAGAAGATGGTTCCTGCCAGCCAGGCGTCCTTGTCGGGTCCTTGGGCCGGGATGATCAGTCGTCGACGCACCCAAGGGTCCTTCCGGCCGGGAAGGTGCACAACGGCCTTGGCCCAGATCCCGTCGTCGTCCTCCGAGTACGTGAGATCACTCAGAGAGGCGGCATGCTCGGCGAGTGCCGGCCTCAGCCCTTCGAGGACCTCGGCGTGAAATTCCTCGAGATACGCCCTGTACTCCGTGATCTTCGTCATTCGCTCCTAGCACCCGCAATTGTAGTAGTACGCGGTAATGACGCCGACAGGACGGTGATCCTTCGAGCGCGAGTCCACTCGCTCCGTGAACACCACTTTCATGCCACTTGCGTTGGGGTTCCGGAAGGTGTGGCTGTCCAGCTTGCAAGTGCTCTTACTGCCGCTGGGCGCACACTTCCCCCGGTCCAGCGTCTTGTCGATGTCCTGCTTCATGTTCGACCAGCTCGAGATCTGGCCGTCGTGACCGGACTCGATGTGGCGCTTGCCGAACCCGTCGATCCCGCCGGCGTCCTTCTGCCCGACGCGCAGCGGGACGTCCTCTCCGTCGGGGCCGATGTGCGTCGAGTAGACGGACCAGTCGATGGGGTGGGGGTTGGTTGCCGCCTGTGCGGGTGAGGGCGCGGCACCGAACGCGCACACGGCGGCGATCACGGTCGCGGCCACGGTGCCGCGTCGGCGGATGAGCGAACGCATGTTTCCCCCAGTGGAAGACATGAACCCTGCCGTCTTGGTCGGTTGACGCAGGGAGGCCAGGCTCAATCCTGCCGTCGGGTCACATGACGGTCAACGAAGATCCGTCCGTGTCCGCGACTTGACGACCTCTCAAGGCAGTGGCCCACCACCGAGGGCGTCCTCGCCGGGGTGCCGGATGCCTTCTCGGCCGCGGCGCTTCCCATGTCCGGCCACAGGTGCTACGGCTCCCTTGGAGCGTTCGCGGGCAACAACACCAACCACGACGCACTGCTGTAACGAGCGCCTCCGGTCATGCCGACGGCACCTGGGTGCGCGCACCCGCTCGTGCCGCCCAGCCGTGAGTAGACCCGCGATCGCCGGCCTGCCGCGGGGCCGGTGCCCGACACCAGGCCGCTCGAGGGCTTTGGCGGTGTCCCGGGCCGGCCGCGGCGACACCTACTCGCGCTTGTGTCTGGAGTGCGAGTGGGGGCCGGGGCGGTCGGGGAGCCAGAACGAGCGGGAGAGGACCTTCTGCTCGTGTTTGGTCCGTTCCCGGGTCAGCGCGTTTCCGAAGCGTCGCCCGTGTGTCCGCAGGGCCTCGGTGGCAAGCCGTTCCGCGACCACGTAGAGACCCGCGGACTGGAGGGCGCTGACCAGGGCCGCCTGATCGGCGAGCGAGCGCGCGTGGATCACGTATCCGAGGACACATCCCAGCACCCCTTCCTCGCGCGCGCTGCCGCCCGCCGGGAGCTGTTTGGCCAGCAGGGCGACATCGAGGACCGGGCAGTCGGTGTACCTGGTGCGGACGACCGCGTCGAGGGAGCCGGTGAGCCCGGCGGCCTCGAGGGCCAGGAGCAGGGACGTCAGCGGGGCGAGATCCAGATCGCCGGCGAGCCGGCACAGGAAATCCTGGCCGGCGTACCGCGACGCCGACTGGGCGAGGGCCGTGAGGAACAGAGCGGCCTGGCCGACGAGTTCACCGTCCAGCATGCACCGGAAGACGGTCTCGGCGGGCTCGGTCAGACCGTGGTGTTCGAGCTGGGTCAGCAGTGCCGCGGCTTCCATCGGCGCCAGGACATGGGCCACGGTCCTCAGCAGTGAGTCCGCGCCCGGGCCCGTGCTGTCCAGATTGAGCAGCAACTGGGCGATCTGATCCGCCGTTCTCGTCCGCACGACCAGGAGCAGCAGGTCCGCCGCGAACTGGTCACGTCCTGTCAGGTACAGCTCGCTGATCAGGATGGCGATGTCGTCGACGGGACGGCGCTGCGCGGCCCGGGACAGCACCGACCAGGCGCGGCGGTCTCGCAGCACCTGGACGAGTGGGATCAGATGGCCGACGCTGCGGGCCTGCGTCTCGGCGAAGACGGTCTCGGCGTCCGGCCCGAGACCGTGCTGGGTCAGGGACCGTATGAACTCGGCGACGTCCGCTGCGGACCGTTCGGCCGCCGCCGCCCGCTGCAGGGCATCGGCCTGCCGGACCAGGTTCCTGTCACGCAGCGTGATGCTCAGTGTCACCAGATCGGCAACAGCGCGCTGAGCGGCAGCGACGCGCATGGCAGCGGCCACCGCGTCGTCGAGTTCGCCGCCGGCCAGGGTGAGCGTCACCGACACCAGGTCGGGGATCGGACGGACCACGGCCGCTGCCCCTAAGAGGCTCTCGGCGTGTCCGGGCAGGCCGGTCCGGTGCAGCCCCAGGGCGAAGTCGGCCAGGTCTTCGGGCTGGTGGAATTTGACCGATGCCTGGACGAGGGTCACCACGTAGTCCTCCAGACCCTCCCGGAACAGTTCCCGGGCCAGGGCGCTGGTGTCGCCGATCGAGCGTGCCATCACCATGGCGGGCAGCGCGGTGCGCGCGTGCGCGTCGAACCCTGCCTGCCGCAGCGCGCACAGGAGCCCGGTCACCTCCTCGACGGTTCGGGACTGGGTAGCCGACCGCACCAGCTCACCCGCCATGGCCTTACGGGTGCGCAGTTCCAGATCGCCCACGGCGCGCACCAGCTCCGGCACCGAGGACCTGCGGTCGGCCTCCTCCAACATCACCATGATCGAGAGCGGCTCATCGTCCTCACGCCCGGACCCGGACACCTCCTGGAGGGTTTCGAGCCGGGCCTCCAGCCGGTGGCAGCGGTCCTCGGCGGCGATCAGTTCGGCACGAGTGACGGCCAACGCCTCCTGGAGGTACACGACCTGCTCCTGGAGATCGCCACTCTCCTCCTGGAGGCGGGCGTACTCGCCCTGCCACAGCTCCATCTCGCCCCGTTGCGCTTCCAGCTGTGTCTCCAGCTTCCGGCACCGGCTCCGTACCTGGGCCAAGCGGCCCTCCCGGTCCAGCAGCGCCTCCTCCAGGGCGCGCTGCCGCGTGGTGATACGACGGGTCTCCTCGTCCGCCTCGGCCAGCTGGTCCTGGAGCTCCTGCACCTCGCTGCTGTGCCGGTTGCTCTTGAGCGCCGCCCGGTGCAGATCCCGCAGCGCCGCCTCTGCCTCGGGGGTGAGGGGGGCCTGCATGTCCTGGACGTCCGCGATGACCCCGGCGACGAAGTCCCACGGCGGGACCCGCCCGCCGTTGAGGTAGCGGCTCACCGAAGCCGGATCGAGGAACCGGCGGGCCGCATAGCGCCGCACGCCGACTCCGAGGAGCAGGAAGACCTGGCGCAGATCCTCCGCCAGCGCCCGCTTCTCCGGGGGCAGGTCCTCCTTCAGAGGGGCCAGCGTGACCGGCCGGACCGGGGCGGCCACGGCCGGCTCGCCAGGGGTGCGTACGTGTCCTTCGTACATTCCGCCAGTATCGCGGCTTCCCAACACCGCTGGACCCCAAAGCTGTTGCCGCCCGAAGTGGCAATACCCCGCGTTGGTGCCACTTCGGGCGGCAACACCCGCAACGCTCTTCGGCCGGCTCGCCGCGGCCACGATGGGACCGGAACCCAGCATGAGCGAGAGGACGGAACATGAGCATCGTCGACGAGACCGGGCGGCCACGAGCCCCCCGCGCCGCCTTCTGGCGCCGCCTCGCTCGTCAGGCGGCACTCGGCGCCGCGGGGGCCGCCGGTTCGGGTGCCGTGAGTCTGCTGGTGTGGTGGCTGCGCGGCGGCTAGATGACCGATTCCAAGGTGTGACAACGGCTGACACCATGTCGTGGCGTCTGCGAGGCCGAGGGGTTCCGCCGCCCGCTGCCGTTGGAGGGGGATCCCACCGGCCACCAGGGGGTCCGGGAATGGGCGCTCTTGCCAACGTCGAGACCGCGGAAGACGCCCACGTTGCCGATGTCGTCCAATGGGCTCGGGCCCTGTCCGTGCGTCGTCCCCGCGCCCGCGAGCGTTGCTCTGAGATGCGCGCCGGCGGCCGCGCCCACGGTCGGCATCACCTACGCGGCGGTCAGCAGCTCCTCGATCGTGCCGCGCTCGGGACGACGCGGGTCGCGGCCCGCCAGCCGCCCGTACAGCCGCTGCCAGGCGCCGTCGTCCGTCGCCGGCAGGTGGGTGCGGACCAGGGTCCTGAGCTTCTCCACCGTCTCCCCGATCTGCGGGGGAGCGTCCGGCCGGCACCGGGCGTCACCGAGGAGGCGCAGTACGCACGGGCCCTGATCCACGCGCCGCAGCAGGTCCTCGGACGTCACGACCCCCTCCGCGAGCAGTTCGTCGAGTTGCCCGGTGTCCTGGTCGGTGCTGAAGTCCAGCAGGCCCCGCGGTGTGCCCCGGTCCGTGATCCACGTCCGCACGTACGACCGATGCCTGCGGTGGTCGCGGCGTACCGCGTCGAGGTGGCGGGCCACGACGCCGGATGGCGTGGCGGGGCGGTTGACCATCTGTGACCAGTACCGGAACGGCTCACGGGCGTGCTCCGCTTCCAGATGGTCCCAGTCGGGGTCCGGGAAGAGCTGCATCAACCGGTCGGCGGCGGCCGCGCCGGCCTGCGGACCGAGACGGCGCAGGCGCGAGGAGAGCCTCTGGGTGGTCAGCTCCTTGTCCACCCGGGCACCGAGGGCCGTGAGCGGGTCGGCGGAGCTCAGCGCCTTCCGGCAGACGCGGGTGGCCGCGGGGCTCACGACCCCGGTGTCGAGCAGCGCCGCCAGCCGGGCCGGGCCCGCGTGCCGCAGCAGGTTGAGGCAGCCCGTGAGCTGCTCGGGCATGCCGAACTTCGACCGGTGGCCGCTGGCGAACGCCGCCTCGACGAGTTCCGGCTCGGCGGCGTGCAGGCAGTCGGGGAGCGCGTTCCACGGGATGCGGTCGACGTGCGGCGCGAGCGGCACCGACGGGTCGGCGAGGGCCGCGCGGCGCTCCTCCGGGCCCACGTGGAAGTGGAGGTCCAGGACGGCGAGGTGGATCTCCGGATCGCCGCAGGCCAGCAGCCGCAGCGCGGTGCCCCGGGTCAGGTCGGCACCACGAGCGAGCACGAGCAGGGCCTCCCGGTCCCGGCTGCGCAGGAGGTGCTCCAGGACCGCCCTGGGCGTACCGCGGCGGAGGGCGAGCACATACTGCGCCAGCAACGTGCCCGTACCGGGCGGCAGTTCCGGCATCAGGGCGTCCAGGATCCCGGCCTCGCACCGCAGGAGCACCTCGCCCGTCGGCCACCACCACTGGGCGCGCAGCAACCGGTCCGCCGTCTTCTGTCCCGTCAGCTGCTGCTCGGGCAGCAGGCGGGCGGGCGCGACCGCCACGGTGTCCGCGCAGCGTCGCACCAGCGCGGGCCAGCCGAGCAGGGCGTCAGGGCCCGTTCCGCCGGGCCGGCACAGGGCGTCGACGGTGGTGAGCAGCTTGAGCCAGGAGGCCGGATCGGTCCCCAGCGGGGCCGTGAGGTGGCTGCGCACCTCGCGTTCGAAGGCACGGCGCGCCCGGCTGCGCTCGAACTGCGCGCCGATCGGCATCGTCCAGCGCGCCGGGTACGCCTCGACGACGTCCTTCACCGCGAGCGTCCCGGCCTCGTAGGCCGCCGACAGCCGGCGGACGTTGGGCCAGCGGCGGTCGGCGGCGAGCGGGCCGGCCGCCACGTCGTCCCGCAACCGTTCGAGTGCCTCGCCGCCGTCGGCCGGAGGATGCGGGCGGAGCACCTGGGCGTCCGCCGCCAGCCCGCAGCGGAGCCAGGCCTCGGCCAGCCAGTCGGGACGGCCGACGGACCGGGGGTACCGGTCGGCGGGAGTACGCCCCAGGAAGCACACGACGTCGGCATCGCCGGGCAGCGGCGGGTCGACCTCGCTCTCTTCGCCGGCCAGGCGACGCAACAGGTCGACCGCGGCGACCGCCGCCCTGTGGACCTCCTCGTTGGGTGCGTCGTACGACCCCATCACGGCCTCCCCCGGTGATTGTTCTCCTGATCGGCAACAGTGCATCACAGGGGTCTGACAGCGGGACGGCCGGACCCGGTGGGACGTGCAAGCGAGATACTCGTCGGCGTCTGGCAGCGCCTCCTCCTCACCGCCCCGTGGAAGGACGGCAGCGCGGCGAGTTCTGTGTCAGGCCCGTGATGAAACCGCAGATCGGTTGTGAATATCCGGGCTCTTTTCCGTGCCCTTCACCACAGCATTGCCGCAAAGCAACGAAGCGAGGTGTGGCGATATGGCCGGCCGATGTACCGATATGGGACCTCCCACCCGCCCCCAAGCAGGTTGAGCAGCGTCGACGCCGGCTCGAGTGACCTACTCGCGGAGCGCTTTATGATCGTCGGCGAACTACTGGCTTTGCGTCCGTCCTCCTGTCGTCGACGTTTCTTGGCGACCGGGAATGCAAGAACTCCGAGCGAGTCGCGTGACCGAGGCGCAGGGGAAGAAGGGTGAACTCCATGGCTCTCGGGCTGCTCCGTCGTCGGCGTTCCCGTGGTGCCTCCGGTGCCGTGTCGAGCATCTCGGTCCCGCTGCCGCCCGGCGCCGGGGCGTTCGGCTTCGAGGTGCTCGATCCCATGGGGCAGCCCATGGGCGGAGCCGAGGTCACCGTGACCGCGCTGGACAGCCACCGGATCGCGACGCGTGGCGCCACGGACCCCCACGGCTACTTCATAGCCACGCTGCCCCCCGGCTCCTACAGCGTGATGATCGTGGCCGAGGGCCTGTCACCCGCCCGCGAGAACCTCGACATCGTGGCCGGGGTGGCCCGGCCCACCGCACAAGTCGCGCTCCAGCCCGCCCGCCAGCTGGAACTCCCGACGGCCGGTACCTGGCTGTTCGACCCTCCGCACACCGCGATCCGGTTCATCGCCAAGCACGTCGGCATGGCCCATGTCCACGGGCGGTTCACCCGCTTCCAGGGCAGCATCCGCATCGCCCCGAACATGGCCGACTCACAGGTGGCGGTGCGCATCGACGCCTCCAGTGTCAACACGGGCAACAACACCCGTGACAACCACCTGCGTTCGGCCGACTTCCTGGACGTCGAACGCTATCCGTACATCGACTTCACCAGCACCCGGTTCGCCCACGTCGGCGGCTCCAAGTGGACCTTGCACGGCACCCTCACCATGCACGGCACCAGCCGCTCCGTCAGCCTCGACACCAACTACCTCGGTTCGATCAACGGCGGCTACGAACAGGAACTGCGCTGCGCGGCCCTCGCGAAGGCCGAACTCCATCGGGAGGACTTCACCCTCAACTGGCGCTCCATGCTCGCCCGCGGCATCGCCGTCGTCGGGCCGACCGTCCAACTGGAGCTGGACGTACAGGCCATGTACCGCACCCACGACACACCCACGCCACCGAATTGACGCGGCGTAGCGGGTTCACCATCGACCGCATCCCCCTCGGGCGGGGGCACCGATCGGGGCAGCGCCCCGGCGACACCTTGGCAGCACAGAGCACTCGGATGGGAAAGGGCTCACGATCATGGGTATCTTCGGCAGACGCCAGACCGCCGTCAGCGAGCCGGCCCCGGCTCTCGCGGGGGTCACGTCCCAGGGTGTCGCGCTCGATCCGGCACTTCAAGCCCTGACCGGGCGATGGACGATCGACCGCCCGCACAGCCACATCGGATTCTCCGTACGGCACGCCATGGTCACGACGGTCCGGGGGGCTTTCACCGATTACGACAGCACGTTGTACTTCGACGGAGCCCAGCCCTCCGAGTCGCGGGCCGACCTCGTCATCCGGGTCGCCAGCGTCGACACGGGCGTGGAGCAAAGGGACGCGCACATCATCGGTGCCGACTTCTTCGACGCGCGCCGCTACCCGGAAATGACCTTCCACAGCACCTCCACCGTCCACGAAGGCGGAGAGACCTTCCGGATGACCGGGGACCTGACCATCCGTGACGTCACCCGGCCCGTCGACCTGCAACTCGACTACCTCGGCTCGGTTCTGGACCCATTCGGCTTCGAGCGGGTCGGCTTCGACGGCACCACCACCATCGACCGCACCGAGTGGGGCCTGGTCTACAACCAGCGTCTCAAGGCAGGGGGCACCATGGTGAGCGAGAAGGTCCGGCTGCAGTTCGACATCTCCGCGATCCGGTTGACGTCGTAGGCGGCGTCGGCAGCGCTTGCAGTCGCAGGAAAGGCGGTGGGCCGCTCGGCTTGCTCCAGGCATGATCGGCTCGTGGACACCTACCTGGAGACCGAGCGTCTCACCCTGCGCCGCTTCACTGCCGATGACGCGGACCTGCTGATCGAGCTGGACAGCGACCCGGCGGTGATGCGCTATCTGACCGGCGGCAGTGCCACCCCGCCGGAGATCGTCCGCGAGCGCCATATGCCGAACATCCTCGCCGGCTACGAGAAGTGGGGCGGCGACCTCGGACTGTTCGCCGCGTACGAGAAGGACGGCGGCGCGTTCATAGGCTGGTTCATCCTGTCTCCCGAGCCGGAGGGCCCACTCGACGAAGTCGAACTCGGCTACCGGCTGCGGCGGGCGGCTTGGGGCAAGGGCTATGCCACCGAGGGCTCACGGGCCTTGCTGACCAAGGCGTTCACGGAGCTCGGTGTACGCATGGTCCGGGCCGAGACGATGTCCGTGAACCGCGGTTCGCGCAACATCATGGAGAAGCTCGACATGTCACTCGCGGACACCATCCCCACTCCCTCCGACATGGAGATGGTCGAGGGCTCCGAGCATGGCGGCGTACGGTACGAGATCACCAGGCACCAGTGGGAGCGGCAGCGCTGAGGTCGCGCGGCCGGTGCCGGGTGCGAGGCGAGGCGAACCGGGGTGATGACGGCCACGGCCGTGCGGACGTACCGCCGCCTCTGCAACGCCCGCAGCATGCTCGCGACCAGGTCGGCACGGGCTCTCCGGTGGGACGGTACCGGCAGCCCGGCCTGGTCCAGCACCGACACCAGGCGCGGACAGGCGGGCATGGCGCGCGGCCTCGGGCACCACTCCGCCGAAGCGGGCGTGCTCGTTCATGCTCGACGTCCAGCAGGCGGCCCGTTCGAAAGGCCCTTAGGTGCGCCGAAGTCCGGCCCCCACTCGCATGTCCGTGTTGCCGCTCGGCCTCTCCCTGGCGCTGCTGCTCCTGCTGTCCCTCCTGAGCGGGGTCGGGCTCGGCACCGCCGGCGTCGGCTGGGCGGACGTATCTTTCCCTGTGCGGGCCTGATGCCACCCGATACCCGTCGAGAGCCGGTGGGTTGCGTCGCGAGAGTGTCGAAGCACGATCCGGTCGTGCCGACGTGCCGATGTGCCGCCGGACGCGGGAGGGCCTCGGAGGCCCCTCACGTGTGGCACGAACGGGATCGCACACGAGCGCCCTCCGGTCCGGTCGGGTCTCCCCGGCCCGGTGATGGACGCCGGCTACCGGTGCGCTGCCAGGAACGGCAGGACCACGTCGGCCATCTCGTCGGGTACCTCCTCCGCGAGGTCGTGGCCCGCGTCGAAGACGTGTCCGGTGACGTGGTGGGCCACGAGCCGTGCCTGGGATGCGTTGCGCTCGCCGATGAAGGCGGCGCCGCCGAGCGCCAGGACGGGGATGTCCAGCTTGTGCCGTGCGGCCTGCCGGTTCTGTTCGGCGTCGGTGAGCATCGCCCGGTAGACGGCGAGCATCGCGCGGATGCCGCCGGGCATGGAGTAGCAGCAAGAAAGAGGGCTGCAGCCGGACCACGCGCTGACGCGTAGGCCGGCCGCAC
>NZ_JACBWZ010000410.1 GCF_013870595.1 Streptomyces sp. WELS2
CCGGGGCGGCGCCGGGTCACTCGGAGGGGGCCCAGTAGTCCGTGAGCGTGGCCACGCCGGGCTCGACGCCCTTCCAGTGGCCGTCGTAGGAGAGCAGGGCGAAGGCGGCGGCGGGGAAGCCACGGCGGTTCATCCGGGCGCGCGCGTCGCCCGCGGCCGAGCCGGCCAGGATCTCGGCCAGACCGTGCACGCCCGGGTTGTGGCCGATGAGGATCACGTTCCGCGCCTCGTCCGGCAGCTCGTTGAGGACGGCGATCAGCTCGCCCGGCGAGGCCTCGTAGATCCGCTCCTCGTAGACGGTCTTCGGCCGGTGCGGCAGCTCCTGGACGGCGAGCTTCCAGGTCTCGCGGGTGCGGATCGCCGTGGAGCACAGGGCCAGGTCGAAGGTGATGCCGGTGTCGGCCAGCTTGCGTCCGGCGACAGGGGCGTCCATGCGGCCTCGCTCGGCGAGTGGGCGCTCGTGGTCGGGAACCTGGGGCCAGTCGGCTTTCGCATGCCGGAAGAGGACGATCCTGCGGGGTTCTGCGACGCTCATGAGATCCAGCTTCGCATGAAACGGGCCACCCGGCGCAGGGAGTTGACATGCGGATTCACCGCGTGAGGAGGCTTGCCGTCAGCGCGTGACGAGCCGCTGGACGCGCTCCAGCAACCGCGCGATCGCCGGATCGCCGCCGGCCGCCTGGGCGTCCGACGGGTTGAGTATCAGCGCGAGCAGCGCGACGAAGGCGAGGGCGGGCAGGGCGAGCGCCCACCAGGGCAGTCGGGTGCCGGCGCCGCCCGTGGTCGCCGGGTGGGGCCGGGAGGGGGTGCGGGCCGGCATGGTCGCCTCCGTGGGTGAGTCTTCGAGGGCATGGACCGCCTCGCGCGGTCACCTCTCGAAGCTACGGAATCCAGGGCCGCCAACCCATCCGGATTCCCACCCAGTTGACCCTGACCCCGGCCCCCTAGGGGATGGTGGTGCCGGCACCACCATCCGGCAGGGACACGCCGTCATGGCCGGACGGGAAACGTCCTCGGTGTCACGGGGACGCGATGATGGCCACCACGGCGATGATCACGAAGATGGCGAGGAACGAGCCGAAGACGAGCAGCATCTTCTTCTGGCCGTTCTGCGGGTTCGGGTCGAGCACAGGCTGCATGCGTCCAGTCTCGCACCCCGCCTCCCCCGCGGCGGCGCCGGGGCACCCCGGTCGGGTCAGCGTGTCGCCTCGTCCTCGACCGTGCGGTCACGGCCCGCGATGAAGCCCACCACCATCTGCGGCACCATCAGCGCCGCCATCAGGGCGATCGGCAGTCCCCAGCCGCCGCTCTGCTGGTAGAGCACGCCGACCAGCAGCGGGCCGGGGATGGAGATCAGATAGCCCGTGCTCTGGGCGAACGCGGACAGCTGGGCCACGCCCGGGCCGCTGCGGGCGCGCATGCCGACCATGGTCAGGGCGAGCGGGAAGGCGCAGTTGGAGACGCCGAGCAGCAGGGCCCAGGCCCAGGCGCCGCCGGACGGCGCGAGGTACAGCCCGGCGTAGCCGGCGAGCCCGCAGGCGCCCAGCACCAGCACGATCGGCCCCTGGTGGGGCAGGCGGGTGGCGACCCGGGGGATGACGAAGGCCAGCGGCACGCCCATCACCATGGTGACGGCGAGCAGCACACCGGCGGTGCCGGCCGGGACGCCGGCGTCCCGGAAGATCTGCGGCATCCAGCCCATCGTGATGTAGGCGGCCGTGGCCTGGAGGCCGAAGAAGACGGCGAGCGACCAGGCCGTGCGGCTGCGGGTGATGCGCAGCGGTGCCTGCTCCGGCGCGGTGCCGGGCGCCGGCTCCTGGGTCGGGGTCTCGGCCGGGCCCCGGTGGCGGAGCAGCGGCAGCCAGGGCAGGACGGCTGCGGCGGCTATGGTCGCCCACACGACGAGGCCGGACCTCCAGTTGCCGCCCATGGCGTCGGTGAGCGGGACGGTCAGCGCGGCGGCGAGGGAGGTGCCGGCGGCCAGGGCCATCGAGTACAGGCCGGTCATGGAGCCGACCCGGTCGGGGAACCAGCGCTTGACGATGACCGGCATCAGGACGTTGCTGACGGCGATGCCCATCAGGGCGAGCGCGCTGGCGGCCAGGAATCCCGCCGTGTTGCCGAGGTAGGGCCGTACGACCAGGCCGGCGGCGATGGCGGCCATGCCGGCGCACACCACGGCGGCCGGTCCGAAGCGGCGGGCCAGGCGGGGTGCCGTCACGCCGAAGACGGCGAAGCACAGCGGGGGCACGGAGGTGAGCAATCCGGCCACGCTGCCGCTCATGCCGAGCCCGTCGCGGACCTCTTCGAGGAGGGCGCCGAGGCTGGTGATGGCCGGCCGGAGGTTGAGGGCGGAGAGCATGATGCCCACGACGACCAGCCGGGTCGCCCACGCGCGCGTGCGGCCCGCGCCGGGGGTCGTCTCTGGGGTGTTCGTCGCGGCGGCCGCACCGCGTGGGGTCGGTGTCATCGCCGTACGGGTCTCCACTGTCCGGGTTTCCTCACTAGCCATAAGGCCCATCATAGAATCATAGGATGATTGCCTGTCCATCCCCGGAGCGTCCGCGCCCGGTCCTTACGTGCGAAGGTGTGCCATGCCCTTGAGCCACCCCCGTCGTTCGGCGCTGTCCGAACAGGTCATCGCGGAACTGCGCAACCAGATCGCCACCGGCGAGTGGCCGGTCGGCTCCCGTATCCCCACCGAACCGGAACTGGTCGAGCAGCTCGGTGTCGCCCGCAACACCGTCCGCGAGGCCGTCCGCGCGCTCGCGCACAACGGTCTGCTGGACATCCGCCAGGGCTCGGGCACGTACGTCGTGGCCACGAGCGAACTGGCCGGCGTGATGCACCGCCGCTTCGCCGACGCCGACCCTCGGCACATCGCCGAACTGCGCTCCACACTGGAGTCGGCCGCGGCGAAGCTGGCCGCCGAACGGCGCACCGAGAAGGACCTCAAGCAGCTGGACGCGCTGCTCGTGCGGCGCGAGCAGGCGTGGGAGACGGGCGACACCGAGTCCTTCGTGGCGGCCGACGCCACCTTCCACCTGGCGGTGGTGGCCGCTTCCCACAACGACGTGATGACGGCGATGTACGCCGATCTCGGCGAGGTGCTGCGCGACTGGCTGCGCGCGGACGTCGGGGCGGAGCTGACCCCGGAGACCCACATGGACCACGCGCGCCTGGTGGACGCGATCCGCGCGGGGGACGCCGAGGCGGCGGCCGGGGAGGCCGCGAGCTATCCGTTCCTGTGCAATCCGGGCCGGTTCAGCGCGCCTTCTGGTGGCTGATCCACACCGAGCGGACCTCCTTCCAGCACCGGCCGGTGAGCCGTACGGTCATGGCCGGCCAGGCGTCCGCCGGGGCGCTGTCGGTGTCTATGTCCCACCAGCGGGCGCACTCGATGTGCAGCCGTACGCGGTCGATGTCGACATAGGGGTTGTGGCAGTAGGCCACCACCTGGGAGCCGCGGACGGCCGTACCCACCCGCCGCTGGAGGACAGCCACCGGGGCGCCCGGATCGCGGTGCATACCGTCGACGGGCACCCGGCGCACCCGGTGCACGGCCCCGGTCGCGGGGTCGTAGTCGCCGACCCGAAGCGTGGTGCCGCCCACGTCGACCACGGTGAACATCTCGTCAGCCGGTCCGCCGCTCATCCGTCCCCTCCTCGAAGACCAGCAGCCGCAGCTCCCGCTCACCGTCGTTGAGCAGGCCGTGCTCGCCGTAGGGGCTGTTGACGACCACATCACCGGGACCGACCCGGAACTCCTCGCCGTCGAGGTACATCAGGCCGTCGCCGTCCAGCACGATGTAGGTCTCGCGGTCGGCGCCGTGCCGGTGCCGGCCGATCGAGGTGCCCGGCGGCAGGACCGCCAGGTCGATGAACTCCGCGCCCGGGGAGCCGGGGCGGCGGGCGAAGACGCGGTGGGCGAGGATCGTGCCGAGGCCGCCGTGGTCCCGCTCCTTGCCGGTCAGCAGTTCCCGCAGGTTGACCACGGCCTCAGGCATCGCGCCGCTCCCCGTCCGCCGCCAGTGCCGCCAGCGCGGCCGCCAGGACGTCCGCGGGGACGTCCTCCAGCTCTTCCACGAAGGCCGCCTTGCCGATACCCGTCGGCACCACGAGGTGCAGCTTGCGGCCCCGGCGCTGCCAGGAGGCGCGCAGGGCCTGCGTCATCAGCTCCGGGGTGCAGGTGGCGGGATCGAACACCGGCAGCCCGATCCGCCGCAGCAGCCGGACCACCCGGTCGCAGGTCTCCTCGTCCGCCAGGCCGAGCAGGCGTGCCAGATGCGCGGAGAGCGCCATGTCGACGGCGACCGCCTCGCCGTGCTCCAGACGGTGGCCGCCGGCCGTCTCCACCACCGGGCTGAAGGTGTGGCCGAAGTCCACGAGCCGGGCCAGTTCGTGTTCCCGGAGGTTGGGGCAGAGCTCCTCCATCATCAGCCGCATCGACGTGCGCAGGATGTAGGTCTCCAGCTCCCCGTGGGAGTGGTGCGCGCCGCCGCTGTCGGCGTCCGGGCGCCGGAAGGCGTCAGGGTGCCGTTCCAGCGCCCGGAACAGGTCCTCGTCCAGGATCACGGCCATCTTCACGATCTCGGCGAGCCCGCAGCGGATCTCCCGGTGCGGCAGCGTCGCGAGGAAGGACGGGTCGTTCAGGGAGGCGTGCGCCGGATGGTAGGCGCCGAACATGTTCTTCGTCCGCAGGGCGTTCACACCGGTCTTGACCCCGACCCCGACGTCCACCTGGCCGACGAGGGTGGTGTTGACCTTGATGTAGCGGACGCCGCGGGCGTAGATGGACGCGGCGAAGCCGATGACGTCGGCCACGATGCCACCGCCCACGGCGAGCATCACGCCGTGCCGGTCCAGCCCGTCCGCCTTGGCCAGCGCGCACACGTGCTCCGCCGCGGCGAGGGTCTTGTGGTGCTCACCGGTCGGTATCACATGCAACGACCACTGGCCGGGCCGGACATGCGCCTCCAGATAGGCGCGCAGCCGGTCGCCGTAGAGCCGGTCGACGGTCGCGCTGACGAAGGCCACGACCCGGCGCTCCCCGAGGTGGCCGGCGAGCAGCGTGTCGGCCGGATCGAGCACTCCGGTGGCGAGGTCGACCCGGTAGCGGGTGCCGTCCGGCGCGCTCAGGTCGAAACCGCCGGAATCCTCGCGGACCCCTGCCGGCGGATGCCCGACCCGGTCGAGAACCTGGCTTGTCATCTCTCTCCTCACGTGGTCTCACCGCGCCGCGAAAGGTGCCCGAACACCCGGGACACAGCCGCCACCAGGGGCTGTCCGGGCAGGTCCTCCAGCGGTACGGGACGGTCCTGGGCGTCGCTCACGGGCAGCCGCCAGTTGGGGTACACCGCGGACGTGCCGGGGATGTTCTGGGACCGGCGGTCGCCGGTCGCGTCGGGCAGCCAGACACCGAGCAGACGCGCCGGTGTCCGGCACAGGAAACGGTGCAGCGCCACCACGTCACCCTCCGGGTCGGGCAGCAGGCCGAGCCGCTCCAGCTCCGCCAGCCAGCCGTCGCGCTCGGCCGCGGCCGCGGC
>NZ_JACBWZ010000411.1 GCF_013870595.1 Streptomyces sp. WELS2
GGCTGAGTGGTCTCCTCACCGCCGTACGGAGGCGAGGTCGTCTCCCCGCCGCCGTGGGGAGGCGAAGCCGGCGGGGTGGTGTGGGTGTCGCCGGGGCTCGGGCGGGTGCCGTGGCCGGAGTCGTCGGAGTCGCCGTACCCGTCGGGGTGCCGGGTACTCTCCTGCGGCCGCGGGTGGTGGCCCACGTTGGCGCAGGAGTTGCCGAACGCCGGGTTCAACGCGGCGGCCACGTCGACGGAGTTGCCGCAGACGTTGACCGGGACGTTCACCGGGACCTGGACGTTGTTCCCGGACAGCACCCCGGGAGAGCCCTGCGTGGTGCCGTGCGCGTGGGTGTCGGCGAGCGCTGTTCCGCCGTACCAGGACAGCACGCCGGTCGCGGCGGCGGCCACGGCCATGCCCTTGCTGAGTGTCTGTCGCAATCTCGTGGTCTTCCTGCTCGGAGAAGTGGGAAGGCCGGCCCCGGAACGGCGAGTCGTCGGTCCGGGGCCGGCCAGTGCACAGCCGGGGAAGCTGGTGAATCGCGCGGGCGAGCGTCAGTGGTTGACGCAGACGTTGCCGAACGCCGGGTTCAGCAGCGCGATGATGTCGATGGTGTTGCCGCAGAGGTTGATCGGCACGTGCACCGGGACCTGGATGACGTTGCCGGAGATGACGCCCGGGCTGCCCACGGCGGTACCGGAGGCATCGGCGTCCGCGAAAGCGGGCCCGGCCATGCCCAGGGCCAGCACTGCACCCGTGACGGCGACGACGGTCTTCTTCATGAATGTTCCCTTCTCTGGGGTCATGCCCCGAATGACGGCCAGAACCGTGCGAGCCCGACGTGAACGGTCGCGGCACGGAACGAGGGATTGACGCAATAGGAGGCCGCGGAACACGAAGGGCGCGATAATCACTCGATCGCACCGCTTCCTCGTGCGTTTTTCCCTCACCTGAGATAGGTGGAAAAAGGCCCGGGTGGCCCGCAGACGACGCCGCGGACAACCCGGGCCCTGCCGGTCCGGCTCAGCCTTCGCCGTTGGCCGAGAGGACCGACAGGTCCTCCAGGATGTGCGAGAGCGCGCCGTCGCGCTTGATGTTCGACGACTGGTCGCTGCACTGCTGGTCCAGATCGTCCGACAGGATCGGGACATCGTTGATCGGAACGATGTTGAGGATCGGGATCTGGATGTCCTCCAGGGCGAGGCACGGCTTGTTCAGCGAGCCCTGGACCAGCGACAGCTGCGGGCTCATGGCGCCCTCGGTGGACGAGTTGCCCCAGTCCGCCCGGGCACCGTTGCCATTCGCGACGGTCGGGCCGTCGTCGTTGCCGATGGCAAGCGCCTGCGGCGCGGCCGCCACCGCCATTCCCACGACCGAAGCGGCGGTCGCGGCGGCGACCATTGCCTTCTTGAGCACTTCGCGTTCCTTTCCTCGTAGCGACGCATGCCCTACGGCCTCATCAACCCGCCGCGACGGGAATGGTTCCGCCTATTCACTCGGTTGGCTCTCCACCGTTCGGGAGGTGACGGCAGCCGCCAATCGGAAAAGCGCACCAGCAGCCCGGGATATCGGCCGACGGAGTGAACGGCAGAAACCATGCGGGGCAAAGGGAGTTGACCAATGCGCTCCGGTGGACGGGGTTTTCTCAGAAAGGACTGGCCAGTGATCAAGAAGATTGTTGCCACCGCGGCCGTCGCCGC
Source organism: Streptomyces sp. WELS2 (assembly GCF_013870595.1). GTDB lineage: Bacteria > Actinomycetota > Actinomycetes > Streptomycetales > Streptomycetaceae > Streptomyces. Next base: position 1,683 of record NZ_JACBWZ010000411.1, read on the forward strand.
CTCGGCCGTGGGCGCCTCGGCCGCCGTGGCACCGCAGGCGCTGGCGATCGGCAACGACGACGGCCCGACCGCCGCCAACGGCAACGCCGCCTGGCAGAGCTACGGCAACTCGGCCACGTACGGGAACATGAGCCCGCAGATCGCCCTGATCCAGGGCTCCTTCAACAAGCCGTGCATCGGTCTGAGCGACATCAGCGTCCCCGTTCTGAACATCGTGCCGATCAACGACCTGCCGATCCTCTCGGACGACATGACGCAGCAGTGCACCGAGAACTCCTCGAACATCAAGCGCGACGGCGCGCTGGCGCACCTGCTGGAGGACGTGTCGATCCTGTCCCTGAACGGCGAGTCCGGCAGCTGATCGCACGCTGCGGCCAGGAGCGGGCCACCGGCGGTTCCCGGTGGCCCGCTCCTGTGTGTCCGGGGCGTGTCCGGAGTGTGCGCTAGGAGACGACGTCCTTGCGGGAGAAGTTCCGGAAGGCCAGCGCGAACAGCACCAGGGCGTACGTCACGGAGAGCGCGGCGCCCTGGATCATGCCGGACCACTCGGGGACCGGCTGGACGGCGTCCACCCAGGCGAACTGCCAGTGCGCGGGCAGGAAGTCGCGCCAGTGGCCGAGGGCGGTGACGGCGTCCAGGACGTTGCCGGCGATGGTCAGGCCGACCGCGCCGCCGACCGCGCCCAGCGGGGCGTCCGTCATCGTGGACAGCCAGAACGCCAGCCCGGCGGTGACCAGCTGGGACACGAAGAGGTACGCCACGGCCACCAGGAGCCGCTGGGCCGCCGTACCGGTGTCCAGCGCGCCGCCGGTGGGTATCCGGAGCGGGCCCCAGCCGTAGGCGGCCGTGCCGGCGGCGAGCGCCACGGTCGGCAGCAGCACCATCGCGGCGAGGGACAGCCCGAGCGCCACGACGAGCTTGGACCACAGCAGCCTGGCGCGGGGCACGGGCGCGGCGAGCAGATAGCGCAGCGAGGACCAGCTCGCCTCGGAGGCGACCGTGTCCCCGCAGAACAGGGCGACCGGGATGACCAGCAGGAAGCCGGCCGACACGAAGAGGCTGACGGCGGCGAAGTTGGCGCCGGAGGCGGTGGCCGTGTCCATCAGGGTGACCCGGTTGCCGCGGCCGCCCGGGTCGCCGCCGACCGCGAAGGCGATCAGCAGCACGAACGGCAGTGCGGCCAGGACCGCGCCCATGACCAGGGTGCGGCGCCGCCCCAGCTGGCGGACCAGCTCGACCCGCAGCGGCAGGGTGCGCCCCGCCTGATAGCCGGAGGCGACCTCGGTGAGGGTGCTCATGCGGTACCTCCGATCAGGGTGAGGAAGGCGTCCTCCAGGCGGCGGCGCGGGCCGATGGAGGTGACCGGCAGCTCCAGCCGCACCAGTTCGGCGACCAGCCGTTCGGCGGTGCCGCCGGGGGCGAGCCGGACCAGCAGCCCGTCGTCGGTGCGCGTGGCGGAGGCGACGCCGGGCAGCGCGGCCACCTTCTCCGCCACCGGCTCCTCCACGGGCCGGGCGGTGCCGACCAGCAGGGTGTCGCCGGAGCCGACGATGTCCCGGACCTCTCCGGCCCGCACCAGCCGGCCGCGGTCCATCACGACCAGGTGGGTGCAGGTCTGCTCGACCTCGGCGAGCAGGTGGCTGGAGACGATCACGGTGCGGCCGCCGGCCGCGTAGCGGATCATCACCTCGCGCATCTCGCGGATCTGGGGCGGGTCCAGGCCGTTGGTGGGCTCGTCCAGGATGAGCAGGTCGGGCAGGCCGAGCATGGCCTGGGCGATGGCCAGGCGCTGGCGCATGCCCTGGGAGTAGGTGCGCACCGCGCGGGTCAGGGCGTCGCCGAGCCCGGCGATCTCCAGGGCCTCGTCCAGGTGGGCGTCCTCGGGCGGGCGGCCGGTGGCCCGCCAGTACAGCTCCAGGTTGTCCCGGCCGGACAGGTGGGGCAGGAAACCGGCGCCCTCCACGAAGGCGCCTACCCGGGAGAGCACCGACGCGCCGGGCCGGACGGCGTGGCCGAAGACCCGGATCTCGCCGGCGTCGGGGCGGATGAGGCCCATGAGCATGCGCAGGGTGGTGGTCTTGCCCGCGCCGTTGGGCCCGAGCAGTCCGAGGACCTGGCCCTTGTCCACCCGGAAGGACAGGTCCCGGACGGCATACCGATCCGTGGACTTCGCGTAGCGCTTGCTCAGGCCCTCGATGACGAGGGGGACCTCGGCAAGGTCCGGGTCGGGATCGGGGGCGGCCGTGCGGCGGCGGGCGGTGAGCAGCAGGGCGAGGGCGGCCGCGGCGCCGGCGGCGGGCAGCCACCACACCCAGGCGGGCAGGGGCGCGGCGGCGGTGGTGACCTCGGGCGCCGTCGGCACGCTCAGGCCCGACTTCAGGGAGACGGTGTAGGTGGCCGGGGCGGCCGGTGAGGCGTAGCCGAGGTCGGTGGAGGCGAGGACCAGGCGGAGCCGGTGGCCCTTGCGGACCTGGTGGTCGATCGCCGGGAGGGTGACGGTGACGTCCTTGCCGGCCTTCGCGCCGGTGACCCGGAACGGGGTGACCAGCTGGGCGGGGAGCACCGGGCGGCCGCCGTCGGGGCCGACGTCGTAGACCTTGCCGAACAGGACGGCGTCGTCGCTGGTGGAGGTGATGTGCACGGTGGCCGTGGGGGTGCCGGTGATCCGCAGGTCGCGGGTGAGCGGTGCCGAGTCGAAGCGCGCGTACTGGCCGGGGAAGTCCACCGAGAGGCCGGTGCCGAGCGCGGACAGCCGGGACAGGCCGCCGAAGCCGCCGATGCCGGGCAGGGCGGAGACGCCGGGCGGGGTGGCGCCGGCCGGGTTGGCGACGCGCTGGGCGGGGCCGGTGAGGGCGAGGGCGCGCGGGTGGTCGCGCAGGCCGGGGTAGCCGTCGGCGCTCGCGCCGCGCAGCCGGGCCGTGCCGTCGGTGGAGTCGACGCCTCCGGTGCGGGTGATCCGGAAGGCCGGGCCCGTGTCGGCGTTCTTGTCGCCCTTCAGGTACCGGTCGAACCAGGCACGCGTGCGTGCTTCGATCCGGGCGCTCTCCATGTCGCCGCCGTCGTGTCCGCCGGCGATCCAGTCGACGGCGACGGGGACGCCGTTCGCGCGGATGGTCCGGGCGGCGGCGTCGGCCTGGTCGAGGGGGAAGAGGGAGTCCGTCTGCCCCTGTACCAGCAGGGTGGGCACCTTGACGCGGTCGCCGACGGCGGACGGCGAGCGCCGCGTCAGCAGGGCGCGGGCGGCCGGGTCGGGGGTGCCGGAGGCGGCGACCCGCTCGTACATCCGGCACAGCTCGGGCTGGAACCTGGCGCAGCCGCCGCCGGTGTTGACGAACACGCCGGCCCACAGCTTCTTGAACACGCCGTGCGGGAGCAGGGCGTCGGCGAGGTTCCAGTAGGTGATGGCCGGGGCGATGGCGTCGATCCGGCGGTCGTGTCCGGCGGCGAGCAGGGCGATCGCGCCGCCGTAGGAGCCGCCGGCCACGCCCACGCGGGGGTCGCCGGGCCGGTCGAGCCGTACCTCGGGCCGTTTCGCCAGCCAGTCGAGGAGCCGGGAGACGTCGGCGACCTCCGCGCCGGGGTCGTTCAGTCCGATCTTGCCGGTGGAGCGGCCGAAGCCGCGCGCGGACCAGGTCAGGACCGCGTATCCGGAGCGGGCCAGGTCCTCGGCCTGCCGGCGCATGTCGTCCTTGCTGCCGCCGAAGCCGTGCGCGAGGAGCACGGCGGGGTGGCGGCCGGTGCCGGCCGGGGTGACGTACGAGGTGTCCAGGCGCACCCCGTCGACCGCGAGGACTTGGTCGCTGCGGCGCACGGCGGCGGCGACATGGAGAGCGCCCGGATCGAAGCACGCACGCGTGCCT
>NZ_JACBWZ010000412.1 GCF_013870595.1 Streptomyces sp. WELS2
GGGCGCGAGGTGCGGACCCTGCCGTTCAAGACCGGCGTCACCCACGTCTACAAGCGGGACGGCTACGTCTGCGCCGTCACCGTCCCGCGCGTTCCCGGCCCCGCCCGCATGATGTCGGTCAGCGTGCAGGCGCGCGGCAACCGGCCGGTCGTCGACGCGGGCCGCTACACCCGCCTCGCCGGCCCGGTGACCGTGCACGCCGGGCACCGCTGCGTGTGGATCAGGGGCTCGGTGGGCCGCTACTCGGTCAGCTCCGGCTGGATCCTGTGCTGACCCGCTGAGCAGGAGCGGCCCGGCGACCGGGCGAACGTCCTCTGGTGGGGCGGAACTTGCTGGGATAGTTTCCGGCGCACATCTGTCTCACAGGGGAGAGTGCGCATGCGCAAGGCGCTCAGATGGCTGCTCGCGCTCACGGTGCTCATCGGCACGCTGGGCACGACGGCCGGGGCGGCCACCGCCGCCGGTGACGAGCCCACCGACATCAGGGACCGGCTCCTGTCGATACCCGGCATGAGCCTGATCGAGGAGAAGCCGTACCCCGGCTACCGCTACTTCGTCCTGAACTTCACCCAGCCGGTCGACCACCGCCACCCCGACCGGGGCACCTTCCAGCAGCGGATCACCGTGCTGCACAAGGACGTGAGCCGGCCCACCGTCTTCTACACCGGCGGCTACGGCGTCTCCACCAAGCCCTCGCGCCGCGAGCCCACCCAGATCGTGGACGGCAACCAGGTCTCCCTGGAGTACCGTTTCTTCACCCCGTCGCGCCCCCAGCCGGCCGACTGGTCCAAGCTCGACATCTGGCAGGCCGCGAGCGACCAGCACCGCGTGTTCCGGGCGCTGAAGGCCGTCTACCCCGCGAACTGGCTGGCCACCGGCGCCTCCAAGGGCGGCATGACGGCCACCTACTACGAGCGGTTCTACCCGGGTGACATGGACGGCGTCGTCGCCTACGTCGCCCCGAACGACGTCGTGAACGACGAGGACTCCGCCTACGACCGCTTCTTCGCCCGCGTCGGCACCAAGGAGTGCCGGGACCGGCTGGCCGCCGTCCAGCGCGAGGCACTGGTGCGCCGCGAGCGCATGGAGAAGAAGTACGCCGGGTACGCCGCCGCCAAGGGCTACACCTTCGACACCATCGGCGGCCTGGACCGGGCCTACGAGGCGGTCGTCCTGGACTACGCGTGGGGCTTCTGGCAGTACAGCCTGCTCGGGGACTGCGACACGGTCCCGGCGGCCACGGCCGACGACGACGCGCTGTGGACCTCGCTCGACACCATCTCCGGCTTCGACGCCTACACCGACCAGGGACTGGACCCGTACACCCCGTACTACTACCAGGCCGGCACCCAGCTGGGCGCCCCCACCATCCACTTCCCCGGCATCGACCGCAAGCTGATCCGCTACGGCTACCAGCCGCCCCGGAACTACGTGCCCCGCTCCATCCCGATGCGGTTCCAGCCGTGGGCGATGCGGGACGTGGACACCTGGGTCAGGCACCACGCCACGCACATGCTCTTCGTCTACGGCCAGAACGACCCCTGGGGCTCGGAGCGCTTCCGGCCCGGCGCGGGCGCCCGTGACTCCTACGTGTTCACCGCGCCCGGCATGAACCACGGCGCCAACGTGGCCGGCCTGGTCCCGGACGAGAAGAACCTCGCGACCGCCCGCATCCTGGCCTGGGCGGGCCTGCCGCAGGCCACCGTGGACCAGGCCAGGCCGCTGGCCCGGTACGACGCGCGGCTGGACGTACGGGAGGCGGAGCGGGAGCCCGCGCTGCGGCCCTGAAGGGTGTCACAGCCTTCTGCGACACCCTTCAGTACGTCAGCCCGTGCCCGATCGGGTACAGCTCCCGTGACGGGTCGTCCGCCCGCCGCACCGGCACCGGCAGCCGCCCGCGCGGTGCCACCCGGCCGGCCAGGACCCGTGCGGCGGCGCGCAGTTCGACGTCCGTCCAGCAGTACGTGGCCAGGCACGCCCGGACGGCGGGCAGCTGCGCGATGTCGTACGGGTTGCGGACCGCCACCACGGCCACCGGTCTGCCGGTGGCCAGCAGGCGCTCGACCAGGGTGCGCTGGGAGCTGCCCGCCGTCACGTTGTACGTGGCCACGACCACCGCGTCCGCGTTGCCGGCGGCGGTGACCGCCTTGTCGACGGCCGTGGCGGACGGCGCGGTGCCGGTGGACAGGGCGGTGGCGGTGAAGCCCAGTCCGGTGAGGGCGGCGGCCAGCACGCCGGTGGGCGGCCCGGTGGTGCCGGACGGGGAGGCCGGGTCGGCGCCGACGACCAGGACCCGCTGTTCCCGGCGGGGGTCGAAGGGCAGCGTGCGGTCCTCGTTGACCAGCAGGGTGGTGGTGCGCTCGGCGATGCGGTCGGCGGCGGCCAGATGGGCCTCCGTGCCCACCGTGCGGCCGATCCGGTCCGGGCGGGCCCACGGATGGTCGAGCACCCCGCGCCGGGCCTTCAGCCGCAGGATGCGCAGGATCGATTCATCCAGCCGGTCCTCGGTCAGCTCACCGCCGCGTACGGCCGCCAGCACCGCGTTCCACGCCACGTCCAGCGACGGCGGGTTGAGCAGCTGGTCCACGCCGGCCTTCAGGGCGAGCACCGGCACCCGGTCGTCGCCGTACTTGGTGCGCACGCCCTGCATGCCGAGCGAGTCGGTGATCACGACCCCGTCGTAGCCGAGCTCCTCGCGCAGGATGCCCGTCAGCACCGGCCGGGACAGGGTGGCCGGGTCGCCGGAGCCGTCCAGGGCCGGGAACTGGATGTGCCCGGTCATGATCGAGTCGACGCCCGCCCGGATCGCGGCCCGGAACGGCACGGCGTCCAGCCGCTCCCACAACTCGCGGCTGTGGGTGATGACCGGGAAGCCGTAGTGGCTGTCCACGGAGGTGTCCCCGTGGCCCGGGAAGTGCTTGGCGCTCGTCGCCACCCCGGCCGACTGATAGCCCCTCACCTCGGCGGCGACCAGCGCGGCGACCGCGTCCGGGTCGGCGCCGAAGGAACGCACCCCGATGACCGGGTTGGCCGGGTTGACGTTCACGTCGGCGTCGGGGGAGTAGTCCTGGTGGACACCCATCGCGCGCAGCTCGGCGCCGGAGATCCGGCCGAGGGCGCGCGCGTCGGAGCGGGAGCGGCCCGCGCCGATCGCCATCGCGCCCGGCAGCAGGGTGGCGGGCCTGCCGATCCGGCACACCGCGCCGTGCTCCTGGTCGGTGGCGACGAGCACGGGCAGCCCGCGCGGCTGGTCCAGCGAGACCCGCTGGATGCCGTCGGACAACCCGGCGATCTGGTGCGGGTCGCGGGTGTTGTGCGCCCAGGAGAAGTAGATGATGCCGCCGACCCGGTACTTCGCGATCAGCTCGGCGGCGGTGCGGACACCGAGTTCCTTCAGGTTGGTGTCGATGTCGGCCTGGTCGGGGTCGGTGGCCGAGTGACCGTAGACCCGCGTCACGAACAGCTGGCCGACCTTCTCCTCCAGCGTCATGCGGGAGATCAGGGCGCGCAGCCGGCGGTCGCCGTCGGCGGCGTCCGCGGCCGTCGGCACCGTCAGCGCGGCGGTGAGGCCCGCGGTCGCGGCGAGGACGGCGCGCCTGGACGGCCGCGCGGTGTCTCTTCGCGTGCTTCCCGTACCGGTGTCGCTTCCCGTGCTGGTGTCGGGCACGTGCGCTCCTTCCAGAGGAGAACCGCTGAAGGAAACTTCCGAGGAGTCACCAATATCCGGGAAGTTTCTTTCCGTCAAGGGACTGCACAGTAACCAGTAAGGGGCCGCCGACCGGGGATTCCCCGTACCGGCATGTACGGCTCACGGTGCGGCGGGCTCCGTGGTGAGAGCTTTCCGGTCGCGGAGTTCCGGGGTGGTCGTGGCGACGCCGGCCACCGCCAGTACGCACAGCGCGCCGCCGGTCACCAGCGCGGTCACACCGGAGGTCCAGCCGGCCAGCAGGCCGCCGCGTACGTTGCCCAGGCTCGGGCCCGCCTGGCCGACGATCTGCTCGACCGCGGTGACCCGGCCCAGCAGCGCGTCCGGGGTGTGGGTCTGCACGATGGTGGACCGGGCGACCACCGCCGTCGCGTCCGCCGCCCCGGCCAGCACCAGCAGCACCAGGCCCGCCCAGGGGCTGGTGGACAGGCCGAACAGGACGAGGGCCACGCCCCAGCCGCCGGACGCGCACAGCATCACCGGGCCCGGCCGGGCCAGCCGGGTCAGCGGCCCGGACAGCGCGGTCGCCGCGACCCCGCCCACCGCGAGCGCCGACAGGAACAGCCCGAGGGTGCGCGGGTCGTCGCCGAACCGTTCGGCGTTGACCAGCGGGAACAGGCTCACCGGGAACGACAGCACGGTGGCGGCCAGGTCGGTGATCAGCGCACCGCGCACCACCCGGTGCCCGGCCAGGAACCGCAGCCCGTCCAGCGCGCCGCGCAGCCCCGGCCGGGCGGGCGCCCCCTCCGGTGGCAGCGGGGGCAGCCCGAACGCGCCGTAGAAGGCGAGGCCGAAGCTCAGGGCGTCCAGCAGATAGCACACGCCGATGCCGAACCAGCCGAGCAGCACCCCGGCCAGCGCGGGCCCGAGCAGCATCATCGACTGCCCGGTGACCTGTTGCAGCGCGAGCCCGGCGGCCACCTGGTCCCTCGGCAGCAGGCGGGGCAGGAACACCCCGGCGGCCGGGGCGCCGAGCGCGCCGAACGCCGACTGCACCGCGACCAGCAGCAGCACCCCGGCCACCGGGACGTGCCCGGTGAAGCCCTGCACCGCGAGGGCGAGGGAGCATGCCGCCTGGCCGACGGTGGCCGCGAGGTACACCCGCCGCCGGTCGGCCCGGTCCGCCCGGGCTCCGGCGAACAGCCCGAACCCGACCAGCGGCAGCGCCTGCGCGAGCCCGACGGCGCCGGTCCAGGCCGTGCTGTGGGTGCGGTCCCACACCTGGTACATGACCGTCACCATGGTCATGAACCCGCCGAGCACGGACACGGTCCGCCCGATCAGCAGCCGCCGGAAGACGGGCGAGGTGCGCAGCGGCCGTACGTCGAGGAGGGAGCCGGCGAGGCTCATGAGCGGGGGCGGGCGCACGGCCCGGGCGGCGGGGTCACCGGGGGAGGCTAACCCCGGCCCCCGGCACCCGCCAGCGAATATCCCCGCTCAGGCCGCTTCCCCGAGCAGCCGCGCCAGGTACTCCCGCCCGTCGCCCAGCAGTTCCGCGAGCGGCGTCGCCTTCTCGTACCAGCGCTTCTCGTACTCCCAGCACAGCCAGCCGTCCCAGTCCCGCCGGGTGAGCACGTCCACGCACTCGGCGAGCGGCAGCGTCCCGGCGCCGAGCGGCAGCGGGGTGGTGTCCTCGGCCGAGGCGACGTCCTTGACCTGGACATAGCCGAGGTGCGGGGCGAGGGCCGCGTAGCTGTCGGTCGGCTGCTCGCCGCCCAGCCAGGTGTGCAGCACGTCCCACAGCGCGCCCGCGTGCCGGTGTCCGACCGGGCCGAGGATCCGGATCGCGTCGGCGCCGGTGCGGTGCGAGT
>NZ_JACBWZ010000413.1 GCF_013870595.1 Streptomyces sp. WELS2
GAGACGCGGCTGTGGCCAATCCCGGTCCTTCCGGTCCGGCCGCTCCCGCCGCCACGGCGGGCCCGCAGATCCAGTTGATCCCGGCTTCGGCCGAGGGTGCGCTCGACGCCGCCGAGGAGGCGGTGGACCTGCTCCTGGACTCGGGCCGCGCCCCCGGCGACGTGCTCGTGCTCACCACCGGTGCCCAGCACCCGTGGGCCGAACACGAACTGTCCTTCGGCGAAGCGTCCTACTGGGCGCAGCACGACGCCGGTGACGACGTCTTCTACGCGGACGCCGCCGTCGCCTCCCGCGCCGCCACCCGCCCGGTGGTCGTCGTGGCCGTCAACGGAGGCCCCGCCTCCGCCGCTGCCACCGCCCTCCCGCTGGCCCACTCCCGTGCCGGTGCCCTGCTGATCGTCTGCGGTGACCCGCAGCAGATCAACTCGGTGCTGGGCGCCGGCGTCTGAGTCGCGTCGGCACCTCGGGACACCGAGGGGCCGAAGGAGCCGCTCCGGCGGAATCCGCACGGTGCGGCTTTTGGCGTGCCCGGACGACGGGCTCGATGCGCCCGGCCGGCGGGCCGCGGCCATGAGGCCGCCGGGTCCGTTCTCGCCGCCGGGTCCGTTCTCCCGGGGAGGCCCGGGAGCACCGGACGGCATCGCGCCGGGGGCGTGATCCGGGCAGCCTTGGCGACGCATGGCGATGCCTCTCGGCCGGACACGCGCGCGCTCGGTGCGGCCCGCACCACCCGCGGCCCTCTCCGGGGCACATCAGGGGCGGAGCCCTGAGGTCACCCAGGGCTCCTCGGTGTCCGGAAGGCGAGCCTGCCGCTCCTCCTCGGGACCGCTTTGTGAGCACGCCGGTTCGGCCCGGCCGTCGCGCGCCGGGCGGATGCGTTGTAGCAGCCTCCGGTCGGTGCCGCGAACCGGCGTACCGTCCGCAGCACGCTGGTCAGCGGGCCGCCGCCCGGCTCAGCACCTCGGAGACCGGGCCGCCGGTGCGTGGCCCGAGTGGTGGGGCCTCCGACGTGGCGAACGGCTCCGGGGCCGAGTGCGCGTTCGGCCGGCGCCCCCCACGTCCCTCGCCGAGCACCTGCCAGCCGTCGTGGGTCAGCGTGATGTACGCGCCGCAGCGCAGCCCGTGCAGCGTGCAGGCATCGCGCAGCCCCCACATCCAGGCGCCGTCCTCCTCGGTCCAACGCGCGTCGCCCTCACGGCAGTAGAGCAGGACGGCCGTGCGCACAGGGGTGCGGCGGCGCAGGTCGTGCGGAATCACCCGGCGCAACTGGGCCAGCAGCGCGTTGCGGAACATCCAGCCGTCGGCCGGGGTCGCACGGCGCGTGAACGAGGCGCTCGCCCGCAACCGCTCGTCCGGGTCGAGCACCGCCACGACCGCCGTGAGCGGCTTCGGGTGGTGGCGGGCGTGCAGACCGCTGACGACCTCACGGGGGTTGCGCAGCAAAGGGATCCCGGCGGCTGCCCACTCCGCGGACTCGAGCAGACGACTGGCGGAGGCGGCGGACGCCGGCGTAGACAACGAGGCCGCCGAGGACGAGGCGAATCCGAAGGTCACGTTCCTCCCTTCGGCTACGCGCCCACACTGCGGGCGAGGTCGGATTCGGGGGAGCGCGCGCCGCAGCGGAGCTCAACCGGTCACGGTGAGTCGTGCGGGTAGCGGACCTCGATTCTTCCTGTCGAACTTGGTTGCGGCAACGAGCAATTGGTGCCGCCGAGTGTTATCTGGTAGTGCGTGGCTTATATCCCTCCTACCCAAAGGGCGGGCCGTCGACGCCTGCGCCCTGCGCGGCCCCGTCCGGTGGGCCGCCGCGAACGGCCGCGCGGCAGCCCGCAACAGCGGTGACGCCGCACTAGTCCCCGGACGACGCCGCACTCATCCCTGAATGGCGAGAACCAGTGGCAACACGCCACGCGCCCCGGACTTGCGGAGCAGACGCGCCGCGACCGCCAGGGTCCAGCCCGTCTCCGTGAAGTCGTCGACCAGCAGCACCGGGCCGTCGGCCGCGGCGAGTGCCGACGCCAGGGCGGGCGGCACCGTCAGCGCCCCGTCGAGCGCTTTCAGTCGCTGTGCGCTGTTGCTGCGGGGCATCCGGGGCGCATCCCCCGCGTATTCCACCGAGCCGAGCAGGGGCAGCCTGCCGACCTCGGCGATGCGGGCGCCCAGGGAGTGGATCAGCCTGGGCCGGCTGCGCGAGGCCATGGTGACCACGCCCACCGGCCGGGCCGGGGCGTCGGACGCACCGGAGGCCCAGCCGCCCGGACCACGGGCCCAGTCGGCCAGCACGCCGACCACGGCCCGGGCCACGTCGTCCGGCACCGCGGCGTCCGGTGCCTGCGGCGCGAACAGGGGACGCAGCCGGTTGCCCCAGCCGATGTCCGACAGCCGTCCCAGAGCCCTCCCCGGCGAGGCCTGTTCCCCCGCCGGGATACGCCCCTTGAGGCCGATGCCGATGGCCGGGAGCCCGGTCGGCCACATGCGCCGGGGCTCCACCTCGACCCCGGCGCGGCCCAGGTCGCTCCGCGCGGCGTCCAGAGCCGCCGGGGACAGACCGGAGGTGAAGCGCGGCCCCGCGCAGTTGTCGCAGCGGCCACACGGCTTGGCGCCCTCGTCGTCCAGCTGGCGCTGGAGGAATTCCATCCGGCACTCGGTGGTGGTGGCGTACTCGCGCATCGCCTGCTGCTCGGCCGCGCGCTGCCGGGCCACCCACGCGTAGCGCTCGGCGTCGTACGACCAAGGCTGTCCGGTGGCCGTCCAGCCGCCCTTGACCCGCCGCACCGCCCCGTCCACGTCGAGGACCTTCAGCATGGTCTCCAGGCGGGAACGGCGCAGCTCCACCAGCGGTTCCAGGGCGGGCAGCGACAGGGGGCCGTCCGCCCGGGCGAGCACGTCGAGGGTGCGCCGGACCAGGTCTTCGGAGGGAAAGGCCAGCGAGGAGAAGTACTCCCAGATCGCCTCGTCCTCCTTGCCCGGCAGCAGCAGTACCTCGGCGTGGGCGACGCCGCGGCCGGCCCTGCCGACCTGCTGGTAGTAGGCGATGGGGGAGGAGGGCGAGCCGAGATGGACGACGAAACCGAGATCCGGCTTGTCGAAGCCCATACCGAGCGCGGAGGTGGCCACCAGGGCCTTGACGCGGTTGGCGAGCAGATCCTCCTCCGCCTGCTGCCGCTCGGCGTTCTCCGTCTTGCCCGTGTAGGAGGCGACGGTGTGTCCGCGCTGCCGCAGGAAGGCGGTGACCTCCTCGGCGGCGGCGACGGTGAGGGTGTAGACGATGCCGGAGCCCGGCAGCTCGTCGAGGTGGTCGGCGAGCCAGGCCATCCGGTGCGCGGCATCCGGCAGCCGCAGCACACCGAGGCTCAGGCTCTCCCGGTCCAGCGGCCCGCGCAGCACCAGCGCGTCCATCGTGCCGCCCGTGCCGAGCTGCTCGGCGACGTCCGCGGTCACCCGGGCGTTGGCCGTGGCGGTGGTGGCCAGCACCGGGACGCCGGACGGCAGGTCGCCGAGCATGGTGCGCAGCCGGCGGTAGTCGGGGCGGAAGTCGTGGCCCCAGTCGGAGATGCAGTGGGCCTCGTCCACCACCAGCAGGCCGGTGGCGGCGGACAGCTTGGGCAGGACCTGGTCGCGGAAGTCGGGGTTGTTCAGCCGTTCCGGTGAGACCAGCAGCACATCGACCTCGCCCGCCGCGATCCCCGCCTGGACGGCGTCCCATTCCTCGGTGTTGGCCGAGTTGATGGTCCGGGCGTGGATACCGGCCCGGCCCGCGGCCTCCACCTGGTTGCGCATGAGCGCGAGCAACGGCGAGACGATCACCGTGGGGCCGCTCCCTCTGGCCCGCAGCAGCGAGGTCGCGACGAAGTACACCGCGGACTTGCCCCAGCCCGTGCGCTGTACGACCAGGGCCCGGCGGCGGTCGGCGACCAGCGCCTCGATCGCCCGCCACTGGTCCTCGCGCAGCCGGGCGGCGCCCGTGGCGTCCCCGACGAGCCGGGCGAGAACGGCGTCGGCTTCCGCCCGGAGATCCGCGTTGCTCGTGTGTTCCATGCGTTCCATACAACAGGACCGCACCGACAACCGGGCGGGCCCGGGCCGAGTCTGTGGACAACCAGGACAGCGTTGTCGTGTCCCTGATCCGACTTATCCACAGGGCCTCAAGCGGAATCTCGAAATCCGCGAGATTGTCGGCGCATGACGAATCACAGCGAAACCGCCGGACCCTTCGGAAACGACGACATCTCCGGGCACGCCCCGCCGGCCGGACCGGACGACCACACCGCGCAGGTCACCCTGCGCACCCCCGCGGAACTGGCCGACGCCCTGCCCTACCTGCTCGGCTACCGCCCCGAGGACAGCATGGTGCTCGTCGCCCTGCACGACCGGGGAGGCAGCGGCAGGTTCGGCGGCCGGGCCCGGCTCGGCATCCCGGCGAACGACGAGGACTGGGAAGCCGCCGCCCGGCAGCTGGCCCGCGGGCTGGTGACCGGCAGCGAGCGGCGCGGCGCCCGGCCCGAGGGCATGGTGGCCTACGTCTGCCAGGAACCGCGCCCCGGCGAGTCCGGCCGGGAGGTCAAGCAACGGCTGACGAGGCTGGTCCAGCTGATGCGCACCGAGTGCGGAAGCCTGGACGTGCCCGTCGTCGAGGCCCTGTGCATCTCGGACGGGCGTTTCTGGTCGTACTGCTGCCCGGTCAAGGGCTGCTGCCCCGAGGACGGCTCCCCGATGGGCCTGCCCGGCACCTCCGTACTCGCCGCGGCGGCCACCTACGCCGGTCTCCAGGTGCGCGGCACGCTGAAAGAACTGCGCGCCAGGCTGCAACCCTGGGAGTCCACCGCCGCGCTGGACCAGGAGATCGCCCTCGACGCGGCGGGCATGAGCATGGTGCCCCGCATCCTGGACGAGACGACCCGCGAGGAGGTCGCGCAGGAGACCCTCGTCCTCGCCGAGCGGATCATCCGCCGCTTCGCCGCGGCCGCACCGGTCTCCGGCACCCATCCGGCGGATGTCCGCGACGACGGCCTCCTCGACGCCCACGAGGCGGCGACCCTCATCCTCGGACTCCAGGACCGCACGACCCGCGACCGGGCCGCCGCCTGGATGGAAGGGGACGTCGCGGGCCCGGCACTGCGGCTCTGGCGCGCCCTGGCCCGCCGCTGCGTCGGCCCCTACGGCGAGCACGCCGCCGCACCGCTGACCCTGGCGGGCTGGGTCGCCTGGTCCACGGGCGACGAACTGGAGGCGCGCGAGGCACTGGCCATGGCACTCGGGGCGGATCCCGACTACCTCTTCGCCCGCCTCCTGCACCAGGCATGCAACGAGGGGCTCGACCCGGAGGCGGTCCGCCGCTGCCTGCGCGCCCAGGACACGCAGGGCGCACGGCCCACGCCGGTACGGGCGGCGCGGCAAACGGACCCGGCACCGCGGCAGGCGCTCGCCGAGAGCCCGCGGAACCCGGTCCCGGCACCCCGGACCCCGGCGGACGGCCCGGCTCCAGCCCCCCGGCCGGGCGGGCAGCG
>NZ_JACBWZ010000414.1 GCF_013870595.1 Streptomyces sp. WELS2
GATCGACGACCACGGCCGGACCTACCGGGCCACCCGCGGCGTCGCCGACCGCGTCACCGGTCGGGCCATCAGCACCGAGGACCGGTTCCGGATCGGCAGTGTCACCAAGACCTTCACGACGGTGGTGCTGCTCCAGCTCGTCGACGAACACCGGCTCGCGCTGGACGCGCCGGTCAACCGCTACCTGCCGGGGCTGCTGCCGGACGACCGGATCACCGTCCGCCATCTGCTGAGCCACCGCAGCGGGCTGTACGACTACAGCGACGACATGTTCGCCGCGAGCGTCTCCGGCTTCGAGGCGGTCCGCAAAAAGGTCTTCACCTACCGGCAGTTGGTCGCCCTGTCCCTGAAGAAGCCCCGCACCAACGCGCCCGGCGCCGCCTACTCCTACTCCAACACCAACTTCGTCGTCGCCGGAATGCTCGTCGAGAAGCTCACCGGGCAGCCGGTCCGCACCGCCTACCAGAGCCGGATCATCAAGCCGCTGAAGCTGACCGACACCTTCTACGTCCACCCGGACACCGCGATCCCCGGCCGGCACACCCGCGGATACCTGACCCCGGACCGCGCGGGCGCCCCCCTGGTCGACGCGACCGCCCAGACCGTCTCCTGGGCACAGAGCGCTGGGGCGGTCATCTCCAGCGCACACGACCTGGACGCCTTCTACGGCGCGCTGCTCAAGGGCAGGCTGCTGTCCGCCGCGCGGCTCGCCGACATGGAGCGGTTCACCAAGGTGAACAGCACCACGGCGTACGGCCTCGGGCTGCGGCGGCGCGATCTGTCCTGCGGGGTTTCGGTGTACGGGCACACGGGAGCGGTACAGGGCTACTACACCTACGCGTTCGGCACGAAGGACGGCGGGCGGACCCTCACGGCCATGGCGAACACCTCGAACAACGCCAAGGTGCTCAACACCCTAGCCGGGGCGCTGGAGTCGGCGTTCTGCGGGAAGTGACCGACGGGTGACCAGGCCGGCACGCTCGGTGATCTTGGCGGAACCAGGCCGTCCGGGACACCATGCCCTGCATGAAGGGTGATCTCTTTTCCAGTCAGCACATGGTGCAGCCGGCCGTGGCGCCGGGCATGTCCGTCGAGAACGCCAAGTGCATCAAGTACGCGGTGAACGGCGAGATGTACGCCCGGCAGGGCGCGATGGTCGCCTACCGCGGCGACTTGGTGTTCGAGCGCAAGGGGCAGGGCGTCGGCGGCATGCTCAAGCGTGCGGTGACCGGTGAGGGACTGCCCCTGATGGCCGTGCGCGGACAGGGCGAGGCCTGGTTCGCGCACGAGGCGCAGAACTGCTTCATCGTCGACGTCGAGCCCGGTGACCACTTCACCGTCAACGGCCGCAACGTGTTGTGTTTCGACGCCTCCCTGTCGTACGAGATCAAGACGGTGAAGGGGTCGGGCATCGCCGGCGGCGGCCTGTTCAACAGCGTGTTCACCGGGCAGGGCGGACTCGGTCTGGTCTGCGACGGCAACCCGCTGGTCATCCCCGTGTCCGAACAGGCGCCGGTGTACGTCGACACGGACGCGGTGGTGGGCTGGACCACGCAGCTGCGGACCTCGCTGCACCGCTCGCAGTCCATCGGCTCGATGCTGCGCGGCGGTTCCGGCGAGGCCGTACAGCTGATGCTCCAGGGCGAGGGGTTCGTGGTGGTGCGGCCGAGCGAGCTGACGCCCCAGAAGAGCCAGCAGCACTGAGCCCCGCCCCGCCGGGACGCCGATCCGGCCGTGATCCGAAACGGCGTTGACCGCCGGCCTCCCGGCGGGCCAAGGTGCGAGCGGCACGGCTCCCGACCCGTGCCGGAAGGATGAAGCGCCTTGATCGACACCCCGGACAGCGCCCTGATCGGCCCGGCGGACATCGAAGCCGCCGCCCGGCACATCGCCGGCCACGTCGTGCGCACGCCCACGGTGCCGAGCCCCGGGCTCACCGCCCTGCTCGGCGTCCCCGTCACCGCCAAGCTCGAACTGCTCCAGCGCACCGGCTCGTTCAAGGCGCGCGGGGCCACGGCGAAGCTGCTGTCGCTGAGCGCGGCCGAACGGGCGGCGGGCGTGGTCGCGGTGAGCGGCGGCAACCACGGGATCGCGTTCGCGGTGATGGCGGCGGCCCTCGACGTGAAGGCCACCGTCGTCATGCCGCGCACCGCGCCCGCCCGCTCCCTCGCGCTCGCCGAGGAGGCCGGGGCGTCGGTCCGCGTGACCGACGGCATGGACAGCGCCTTCGAACTGGTGACGCGGTTGCGGGACGAGGGACTGACCCTGGTCCACCCGTTCGACGACCCCGTCGTGATCGCCGGGCAGGGCACCGTGGGCCTGGAGCTGGCCGAGGACGCCGGGGAGCTGACCGATGTCGTCGTCAGCGTGGGCGGCGGCGGCCTGATCGCCGGGATCGCGACGGCCCTGCGCGCGCGGCGGCCGGGGGTACGGGTGTGGGGCGTGGAGACCGAGGGCGCGGAGGCGATGTCCGGCGCGCTGAAGGCGGGCGGCCCGGTGCGGGTGCCGCTGTCCTCCCTGGTCACCACGTTGAGCGCGCCCTCGGTGTCACGACTGACGTACGACCATGTGTCCGCCCTCGTCGAGGAGGTCCTGGTGGTGCCGGACCGGGAGGCGGTGCGGGGCTGTCTGGATCTCGCCGACCACGCCAAGGTGTGGGCCGAGCCCGCGGCGGGCTGTCTGCTGCCCGCGGCCCGGCAGGTGGTGGAGCGGGTCGGTGACGGCGCCCGGATCGGGCTCGTGGTGTGCGGCGGCAACACGACACCCTCCGAGATCATGGGCTGGGCCGACCGGTTCGGGCTGCTGTGAACGGCGGTTGAACGCGGCGCCCGCTCCGCGCGTACCTCCGGGAAAGTCCGGGCGGGGTTCGCGAGGGATGACCATGGCCGAGGCGCGCGTCTTCGCACACGGCGTGATCGCCGGGCGGTACCGGCTGCTGGAGGTCTTCTCCCGCGAGACCGGCCGCCTGTGGTGGTACGCGGAGGACCTGGTGGCGGGGCGGCCCCGCCTGGTGTCGCGGACGGTACTGCCGGAGTCCGCCGGCGACGACACCGCGCGCCGCCTCGCGGTCCGGGTCCTGCGCGCCTGCGAGACCGTGCGGCTGCTGCGCCCGGACCGGATCGCCGCGGTCGTGGACGCCGTGGTGGAGGACGGCGCCCTGTGGGCGGTCACCGAGTGGATCGACGGTACGCCCCTCGGCGGACTCCTCGCCCGGGAGGGCCCGCTGGATCCGGCGCGGGCGGCCCGGCTGGGCCTGGACGTGCTGGACGTGCTCCAGGCCGCGCACGACGAGGGCCTCACCCACGGCGAACTGAGCCCCGGCCAGGTCTTCGTACGCGAGGACGGCCCGGCCGTCGTCACCGGGTTCGGGACGGCGGGCGCGACACTGGCGCCACGGCTCGCGGCACCGTCGTACGCCGCCCCGGAACAGGCCCGCGACGAGCGCATCGGCCCCGCCACCGACCTGTGGGCGCTGGGCGCGCTGCTGTTCCGCGCCGTACAGGGACACGCGCCGTACCCGGAGGAGTCCACGGCCGAGCTGGTGCAGCTGGTGTGCGCCGAGCCGCCCGCCTTCGCCGAGGAGTGCGGACCGCTGCGCCCGGTCGTGGAGTCGCTGCTGCGTCAGGACCCCACCGAGCGGCCGGACGTGGAGGAGCTGAGCGGCTGGCTGCGTTCCCTGGTGCGGTCCGCGCCGGAGCCGGAGGCCGGTACCCGGGTCGTCCCCGTGCCGCCCGCCGACCCGAGCCGGCTGCCGATCGTGCGGCGCCGGGGCGAGCTGGTGCGCCGCCGCCGCGCGGGCGCGGCCGTGGCGGGCCCGCATGGCCGGCACAAGCGGCCCCCCGGGGGCGCCCGTTCGCCGCGCAGCCTCGGCCGGACCCTGCTCCTGCTGGTACTGCTCCTGCTGGCGGGCGGGATCGCCTACGCGATGCTCTTCATGCCCAAGCAGGAGACCGGCGGGGACCGCACCGGCAGCGCCGGGCGCACGAGCCCGCTGCCCGCGCACACCCGGCAGCCCTCCGCCGGGCAGAGCGCCCCGGACGAGGGCACCTCCGCGCCCGCGACCGAGACCCAGACCGGCGGGGACCCCTCCGTGCCCGACGGGTTCACCCTGCGCAAGGACGCCGACGGCTTCCAAGTCGCCGTCGCCGAGGGCTGGGACCGCAGCCCCAGAAACGGCAGCGGTCAAGTGGTCTACGCCCACGGGGACTTCGAGCTGATCGTCGTGCCGGGCCGGGACGGCGCGTCCGCCTACGGCAGCGACCCGATGGCCTACCAGCGGGACAAGGAGCCCGAACTCCGGCCGTACCGCGACTCCAGCTGGTCCACGGCGAGCGGTCTGCGGACCACCGAGGTGGGCGGACGGACCATGGCCGAGGGGCAGTTCACCTGGACCGACGCCCAGGGGCGGGACCGGTTCGTGCGGAACATGGCGCTGCTGCTGAACGGCCGCTACCACATCGTCCAGGTGCGCGGCCCGGAAGCCGAGCGGGACCAGGTGACCCGGCTGTACGAGCAGGCCGTGGCGACGTATCGCTACACGCGTTGAGCTGCGCGTACACAGGGACCGCCGTTCCCGCTGTCGCGTGGAAACGACCATCGTCACAGTGCGGTTACCGGTGCCCCCCCAGGTTCCCTGAGGGGAGGCCGGTCCTTAGTCTGGCCCTGTCAAGAGCATTGCGGGGCAACGTGAATCAGAAGCAGGGCCTGCTCGTAGCAGGCCGCTACCGGCTCGCCGATTCCATCGGCAGCGGCGGCATGGGCCGGGTGTGGCGCGCCCACGACGAGGTGCTGCACCGGATGGTCGCCGTGAAGGAGTTGACCGCCGCGCTCTACGCCTCCGAAGGCGACCGGGCCGTGCTGCTCGCCCGGACCCGGGCCGAGGCGCGGGCCGCCGCGCGCATCAACCACTCCGCCGTCGTCACCGTGCACGACGTGCTCGAACACGACGGCCGGCCGTGGATCGTGATGGAGCTGGTCGAGGGCGACTCGCTGGCCGACGTGGTCAGGGACCGGGGCCGGGTGGAGCCGGTGGAGGCCGCCTGGATAGGGCTGTGGGTGCTGCGGGCGCTGCGCGCCGCGCACGCCGCCGGTGTGCTGCACCGGGACGTCAAGCCCGGCAACGTCCTGCTCGGCAAGGACCGCCGGGTGCTGCTGACGGACTTCGGCATCGCCCAGATAGAGGGCGACTCCACCATCACCCGCACCGGGGAGGTCGTCGGCTCCGTCGACTACCTGGCCCCCGAGCGGGTGCGCGGCCACGACCCCGGCCCGGCCTCCGACCTGTGGGCGCTCGGCGCCACGCTGTACACCGCGGTCGAGGGACGCTCGCCGTTCCGGCGGACCTCGCCGCTGAGCACCATGCAGGCGATCGTCGAGGAGGACACGCAGGAGCCGCGGCACGCCGGTCCGCTCGCGCCGGTCATCGCCGCCCTGCTGTGCAAGGACCCGGCCGGGCGGCCCGGCGTCGAGGAGGCGGAGCGGATGCTCGCCGACGTGGCG
>NZ_JACBWZ010000415.1 GCF_013870595.1 Streptomyces sp. WELS2
AGGAGGTTGTGCCGGAGGCGTCACGACACTCTCACGGCCGTCCCGCGAGTCCGGAGAGTGGGCAGCTGCTCGCGCAGCCGCGCCGCCAGCTCCGAGGCGCGCAGCCGGGAGGCGGGTGCCTTGGCCAGGCACTGCACGAGCAGCTGCCACAGCTCCTCGGGGATGCCGGGCAGCGGTACGACGGTCTCGGTGACGTGCCGGCGCAGCACCGCGCCGGGGTGTCCGCCGCCGAAGGGCGTGAAACCGGCCAGCAGCTCGTACAGGACCGTCGCCAGGGCGTAGATGTCCACGGCGGCGCGCGGCGGCAGGCCCTCCACGATCTCGGGGGCCAGGTAGTCCGGGGTGCCGATGATCTTCGTGGCGCGGGTCCGCCGGGGCGAGTCGATCAGCTTGGCCACGCACAGCACACCGGCCCCCTGAGGCCGCGGACGGGACGCGGCCCGGCCGAGGACGCTTGCCACAGCCGTTACGCTGGAAGGCGTGGCAGTCGTCGATGTATCCGAAGAGCTGAAGTCCCTCTCCTCGACCATGGAGTCGATCGAGGCCGTCCTGGACCTCGACAAGATGAGGGCAGATATCGCCGTGCTCGAGGAGCAGGCGGCCGCGCCGTCCCTGTGGGACAACCCGGACGAGGCGCAGAAGATCACCAGCAAGCTCTCCCACCTCCAGGCCGAGGTCAGGAAGGCGGAGGCGCTGCGCGGCCGGATCGACGACCTCGCGGTCCTCTTCGAGATGGCCGAGGAGGAGGACGACCCGGACACCCGCGCCGAGGCCGAGTCCGAGCTGGCCTCGGTGAGGAAGGCGCTGGACGAGATGGAGGTCCGTACCCTCCTGTCCGGCGAGTACGACTCCCGCGAGGCGCTCGTCAACATCCGCGCCGAGGCCGGCGGCGTCGACGCGGCCGACTTCGCCGAGAAGCTCCAGCGCATGTACCTGCGCTGGGCCGAGCAGCGCGGCTACAAGACGGAGCTGATCGAGACGTCGTACGCCGAAGAGGCCGGCATCAAGTCGACCACCTTCGCCGTGCAGGCGCCGTACGCCTACGGCACCCTCTCCGTCGAGCAGGGCACGCACCGCCTGGTGCGCATCTCGCCGTTCGACAACCAGGGCCGCCGCCAGACGTCCTTCGCGGGCGTCGAGGTGCTGCCGGTCGTGGAGCAGTCCGACCACGTCGAGATCGACGAGTCCGACCTGCGGATCGACGTCTACCGCTCCTCCGGCCCCGGCGGCCAGGGCGTCAACACGACCGACTCCGCCGTCCGCATCACCCACCTGCCCACCGGCATCGTGGTCTCCTGCCAGAACGAGCGGTCGCAGATCCAGAACAAGGCCACCGCGATGAACGTCCTCCAGGCCAAGCTGCTGGAGCGGCGCCGGCAGGAGGAGCAGGCCAAGATGGACGCCCTCAAGGGCGACGGCGGCAACTCCTGGGGCAACCAGATGCGTTCGTACGTGCTGCACCCCTACCAGATGGTCAAGGACCTGCGCACCGAGCACGAGGTGGGCAACCCGGAGGCCGTGTTCAACGGTGAGATCGACGGGTTCCTGGAGGCCGGGATTCGCTGGCGCAAGCAGCAGGAGAAGTAACTTTGTCGACATGACAACTGCCGTCCAGTGGGCGGCAGTTGTTCTTTTGTCCGGGTTTTACATCACACTCACAGGCTTCAATTCCCCGCAAACGCCACCCCTTCGGACAATGCGCCCGCAACGCCCTTGACGTTGCTTTGAAAAATCGGAAGGGTGGGGCGGCGGCATGCGTACTCGCGGAGCGCATGTGAACCGGGGGATCGAGTTGACGCACTCTTCGTCACCAGCTGCCTCCGTCGATCACGGCACGCCCGCCCCATGCGCCGCCTCATTGACGAACAGCTACTGGGGGTAGCAACCATATGACGAAGAAGACGCGGATCCGGGTCGCGCGGATAGCCGCCGGCGCCGTGATCGCGGCCGGTGCCTCGCTGACCGCGGCGGGCGCGGCTTCCGCCCTGGACCTCGATGTCCAGGCGGGTCCGATCCGCCTCGGCGTGAGCGGTGTCGGCGCCGACGGCGGGAACACCGACGGTGGCGGCTGCCCGGTCGCCATCTGCACCGACGGCGGCACGACCGGCGACCCGTCCACGACCGGCGGTGACCCGTCCACCACGGGCGGTGACCCGTCCACGACCGGTGGCGACCCCTCCACCACGGGTGGCGACCCGTCCACGACCGGCGGTGACCCCTCCACGACCGGTGGGGACCCCTCCACCACGGGCGGTGACCCGTCCACGACCGGTGGCGACCCGTCCACCACGGGCGGTGACCCGTCCACGACCGGTGGCGACCCGTCCACCACGGGCGGTGACCCGTCCACGACCGGTGGCGACCCGTCCACGACCGGCGGTGGCAACGGCAACTCGGGTGGCAACGGCAACTCGGGTGGCAACGGCAACGGCGGCAACTCGGGCGGCAACGGCACCGACGGCGGCAACGGCAACGGCGGCAACTCGGGCGGCAACGGCAACTCGGGCGGCAACGGCACCGACGGCGGCACCGGCTCCACGGGTTCCACCGGCTCGACCGACGGTTCCACCGGCTCGACCGACGGTTCCACCGGCTCGACCGACGGTTCCACCGGTGGCGACTCCGGCACCGGCGGCAACAACAACAAGCCCAACGGCGGCGGCAACAACACCGTCCCGCAGGACGCCGGCTCCTCGGCGCTGACCGACACCGGTTCCGACACCGTGGCCCAGGGCGGTGACAAGCAGCTCGCCGAGACCGGTGCCGGGCAGACCGCGTTCCTGCTCGTCGGCGCCGCGACCATGATCGCCGGCGGTATCGGCTTCCGTGTGCTGCCGCGCCTGGTCAACGGCCGGGGCGGCGCCGTGGCCTGAGCGTAACCCTGCGCTCACACACCGCACGCGCGGCACACACGTAAGGGCCCGGAGCCTGGCGCTCCGGGCCCTTACGGCGTCTTCACGCCGTCTGGTGCGCCAGCAGCGCCACCGCGGCGATCAGCACCGCCAGCAGCGCGATCAGCGCCATCGGGTTCAGCCCGTTCAGGCCCCCGAAGAAGCCCTCCTGCTGCAGTCGCTCGCGGTTGGCACGGCACACCGGGCACCGGCCCTCGCTCACGGGCGCCGCGCAGTTCGCGCACACCAACCGGTCGTACGTCATGCGCTCGCCCTCCTTGCACCGGCCATCACATGTACAACGCTCACGGGAACGGGAACGTTCCCCGGCGCTCCCGTCGTCCTTCGTCTTCCTTCTTCCACTGTGCCAGGTTCCCGCGGAGCGTGCGCGGGGCCCGTACGCGGGCGCGGGCGGGGGGTACGGACACCGGGAGGTACAAAAACGTACAAGTCTTGCCCAACCTCAGCCCGCGCCTGCGCTTGCGCACCCGGTTCGCGTATGGTCACGCTCATCTACCCCCGGCGACCCGTGGTGCATCCGTGATCCGATTCGACAACGTCTCCAAGGTCTACCCCAAGCAGACCCGCCCCGCACTCAGGGATGTCTCCCTGGAGGTGGAGAAGGGCGAGTTCGTCTTCCTCGTGGGGTCCTCCGGCTCCGGAAAGTCCACCTTCCTGCGGCTCATCCTCCGCGAGGAGCGGTGCAGCCACGGCCAGGTGCACGTGCTCGGCAAGGACCTCGCGCGCCTGTCCAACTGGAAGGTGCCGCAGATGCGCCGCCAGCTGGGCACCGTCTTCCAGGACTTCCGGCTGCTGCCGAACAAGACGGTCGCGGAGAACGTGGCCTTCGCCCAGGAGGTGATCGGCAAGTCCCGCGGCGAGATCCGCAAGTCCGTGCCGCAGGTGCTCGACCTCGTCGGGCTCGGCGGCAAGGAGGACCGGAGGCCCGGCGAGCTGTCCGGCGGTGAACAGCAGCGCGTCGCCATCGCGCGCGCGTTCGTCAACCGGCCCAAGCTGCTCATCGCCGACGAGCCCACCGGCAACCTCGACCCGCAGACCTCCGTCGGCATCATGAAGCTGCTCGACCGGATCAACCGGACGGGCACCACCGTCATCATGGCGACGCACGACCAGAACATCGTGGACCAGATGCGCAAGCGCGTCATCGAGCTGGAGAAGGGCCGCCTCGTCCGCGACCAGGCCCGCGGCGTCTACGGCTACCAGCACTGACCGCACCCAGTTCCCGAAAGGCCTGAAGAAGTAGCCATGCGCGCCCAGTTCGTCCTGTCGGAGATCGGTGTCGGTCTCCGCCGCAACCTGACGATGACCTTCGCCGTCATCGTCTCCGTCGCCCTGTCCCTGGCCCTGTTCGGCGGCTCGCTGCTGATGAGCGACCAGGTCGGCACCATGAAGGGCTACTGGTACGACAAGGTCAACGTCTCGATCTTCCTGTGCAACAAGCACGACGCGGAGAACGACGTGCACTGCGCCAAGGGCGCGGTCACCGAGGACCAGAAGAAGCAGATCCTCGCGGACCTCAAGCAGATGCCGGTCGTCGAGAAGGTGACCTACGAGTCCCAGGACGAGGCGTACAAGCACTACAAGGAGCAGTTCGGCAACTCCCCGCTGGCCGGCTCGCTGACGCCGGACCAGATGCAGGAGTCGTACCGGATCAAGCTCAAGGACCCGCAGAAGTACCAGGTGATCGCCAGCGCGTTCAACGGGCGGGACGGCGTGCAGTCGGTGCAGGACCAGAAGGGCATCCTGGACAACCTCTTCCAGCTGCTGAACCTGATGAACCGGGGCGCGCTCGGCGTGATGGCGATGATGCTGATCGTCGCCCTGCTGCTGATCGTCAACACGGTGCGCGTCTCGGCGTTCAGCCGCCGGCGCGAGACCGGCATCATGCGCCTGGTCGGCGCCTCCGGCTTCTACATCCAGGCGCCGTTCATCGCCGAGGCCGCGGTCGCCGGACTCATCGGCGGCGGCCTGGCCTGCGTGGCCCTCGTGCTCGGCCGGTACTTCACCATCGACCACGGCATGGACCTCTCCCACAAGCTGACCCTCATCAACTTCGTGGGCTGGGACGCGGTGTTGACCAAGCTGCCGCTGATCCTGGCGACCAGCGTGCTGATGCCGTCCCTGGCGGCGTTCTTCGCGCTGCGCAAGTACTTGAAGGTGTGACGCACACCAAGAAGGGCCGTACGGGCAACCGCCCGTGCGGCCCTTCGCGTTGTCCTAGACTCACCGCCATGTCAGGCCGTGACCCCCTCTGTAGTCCCCGCCGCGTCCGCCGCGGCGCCGCCCTGACACTGGTCTTCGCCGGAGTGCTGGGAGCCGGCGCCGCCACCGGCGCCTTCCCGGGGACCGGTGCCCCCCAGCGCAGGGCCGTCGCCTCCCCGGCGGACCCGGCCGGCCGGCCCGAGGCCGTGCGGGAGGCCGCCGCCGCGGCGATGGCCGCCGGCAAGTCCCCGACGGAGGCCGCCGAACGGGCCGTCAGCCGCAGCGGCGACCGCTGGGCGGCCGTCTACTCCGAGGGCGAGTACGAGGAGTTCCAGGACGCCCTCGACGGCCGCTACACCGGCGTCGGCCTGTGGGT
>NZ_JACBWZ010000416.1 GCF_013870595.1 Streptomyces sp. WELS2
CGGCCCACGCGGCGGCGGCCGGATCGTGCGTGACCATGACGACGGTCGCCCCGAGGGTGTCCACCGCCTGCCGGAGCAGGCCGAGGACCTCGGCGGCGGTCCCGGTGTCCAGGGCGCCGGTGGGCTCGTCGGCGAACACCACGTCCGGGTCGGTGATCAGGGCACGGGCGACGGCCACGCGCTGCTGCTGGCCGCCGGACAACTCGCCCGGCCGGCGCCCGGCCTTGCCGGCGAGACCGACCCGCGCGAGCATCGCCTCAGCCCGCCGACGGTCCTGGCGCTGCCCGGCCAGGCGCATCGGGAGCAGCACGTTCTGCTCGACGGTGAGGGAGGGCAGCAGGTTGAAGGCCTGGAAGACGAAGCCGAGGCGGCTGCGCCGCAACTCGGTGAGCTGGTTCTCACGCATGCCCGTGATCTCCGTACCACCCAGGCGCACGGAGCCGGCCGTCGGCCGGTCCAGTCCCGCCGCGCACTGCAGGAAGGTGGACTTGCCGGACCCGGACGGGCCCATGACGGCGGTGAACGTGCCGCGGGGCAGGGCGAGATCGACGCCCGCGAGGGCGTGCACGGTACGGGAGCCGCGGCCGTACTCCCGCCGTACCCCGCGCAGTTCGACGGCGAGACCGGGCGTGCCCTCGGGCTCCATCCGCTCCTCCGCCCTCCGCCGCTCGCCGCCGCGCAGCCTCATGGTCCGTCCTCTCGCGATCTCTCCCAGCCGACGACCCGACGCTACGGAGCGCGGCCGTCGCGGGACATGGAGGCTCCCGGCGGACCCGGGGTGGGGATATCCCGAGGGCACCGGTCAGGACAGCTCGACCGCGATACGGGTCCGGGCCGTCGGCACACCTACGGCCCGCCGCTCGTCACGGCGACCGCAACACGCCCGGGACGGCGGTCCCGCCTCTTCGCCGGGAAGCCGGGGAAACCACTCGCGGCCGCTCATCGTGGGCGGCTGGCGTGCACCGTGCGGTGGACATCGCCACGACCTCTCCGCACCGAAGCGCCGAACCCCCGGCGGAGGAGAGGCTCGCCGCGCAGGCGCAGTCGGCCCTGGACGCGGTCACCGAGCGGGGCCGGTCCATGGTGGAGTCGGGTACGGAACGTGTCTCCGACGGAGTCCACACCCAGCCCGGCCTGCCGGCGGGACGCACCTGCAGACTGACGGTGGTCTGCGCCGGCGAGGGAGCGGCACGCATCGTCCTCACCCCGGGCAGGACCGCGCCGGGAAAGCCCGTCCCCTGCGATCGCTCCGTCGTCTTCGAGCGCTTCACAAGCGGCAAGGCCGTGCGCATCGACGTCGAAGGCGACGCCCGGGCGACCGGGATGATCGCCTGGCGGATCAACACCGTCTGAGTCCCGGCCGGCGCCGGTCGATCCCCGACAGCGAAAACCTTCGGATTCCCCTCTTCTGGCCATTAAATATGACCTAGTTCGGCGGAATCCTTTCTTCTTTGCCGCGGCTGTTGGGGAAATTCCGTGAAGGGTACATCACGGGAGACCGAATTCGCGTCGGACTCGCAGGGGGAAACATGACCATTCTGGAAGGGGACGGCCTCGGCCAGGCCATCGCCGTCGCCGGCGGGCCGGCGGCCGCGGCGTGCGACGGCGGGGGCGAGGGGTGTTGCGCGGGGCCGACCCTGAGCCGTGCCGAGCTCTTCACGCTCACCGGTGACGACGACAACAAGGACCACGACACCGGTATCTACGTCACCGTCAAGACGGGTGACGAGAGGTCGCTGCTGGCCTCGATCAACAACGCGGACAGCTCCGGCAAGGACATGACCACGTACAACGACGACTCCCATCATTTCGTCCCGCTCGTCGTGGAGGCGCCGGGCGCGGGGAAGTCGGAGTGCTCGGGCTTCCGGGTCCGGATGTCGATCAAGACGAACGGCAACGACAACTGGTCCATCGACGTCGCCCGCGTCACGCTCTACTTCAGCGACGGCATCACACTGGTCGCCGACAAATTCGGATTCAACCTCGACGGAGACGGCGCCACGGCCGAGTTCGCCGCGTTGTAGTCGGGCGATCGCCGCCGGTTGCAGCCGGTGGGCGCGTCCGGTATGCGTTCCGATCGGTCGAGCGGAACGCATACCGCAATGCGGCCCCGGTCAGGTGTCGACGCGGGGGTGTGCGGGGCTGAGGCAGTGGACCGCCGTTTGCCCGCTGTGGGGGGCGAGCAGGTCCTGGAGTTCGTCCGCCGCGGCCTTGAGGAGGTGGCCGTCGCGGGTGGCGTGGAGGGTTTCCAGGACGAAGGCGACGCGCGTGGAGTCCTCGGTGACGCGGGTGCGGTGGGCGTCGCGGTGGTTCCAGTGGCGGGTCAGCACGCCGGTGGTGTCGGCGTAGACGATCTCGCCGGGCTTCGGCGTCTCGACGGTGTCGGGTTCGCCGAGCGGCGTGAACTCCTCGGCGCCTTCCGCGTGGCGGATGTCGACGTCGCCGGTGACGTGGTCGAGGTCGAAGGCGCCGGCGGGCAGGCCGTGGCGGACGGAGACGGCGTTGTAGGAGTCGACGGCCGGGTTGATCCGCGGCAGGCTCCCCTTCTTGGCCATGCGGCGGCCGAGCGCGTCGACGCTGGGGCGGACGCGACGGGGATTGGTGCCGAAGGAGCGGTAGGCGGCGTGCCAGGCCTCGATGCGCGGGTCCGTCTCGTCGGCCGGCTGCCAGGTGCCGGCGGCGAGTTGCCGCTCCAGGTCCTCGACGGCCGTGACGGTGGCGGGCCAGGGCTCGTGGCCGCGCAGGCCGGTGACGGCGACCACGGCGATGAGCGTGTCGGGGAAGGCGTCCGTGACGGCGGGGCTGATGCGGAAGGCGGTCATGGGCGGGATCCTGTTTCGTGCGAGTGCGAGCGTGGGTGCGAGTTCGAGTGGACGGGTGCGGGTGCGGGTGCGCGGAGTCACGGGGACCAGGTGCCCACGCGGTCCAGTCGGTGCAGTTGCCGCCGGGCGGTGGGCAGGTCGAGGCCCTGGCCGCGGCGGGTGAGGCGGCCGGCGACGGCGGTGCGGTGCTCGACGGGCTTGTGGTCGTCGTACTTGAACTTGGCCCGTACGCCGACGACGTCCAGGCGCAGACCACGGATGCCGGGAAGCATCCGGCCGTACGGCGGCTCGTCGGGGTCGATGGGGGCGTGGTCGCCGTCGGGCTGGAAGTGTGCCAACTGGCGGCGCAGCAGGTCGGCCTTGGCCTCGGGATCGTCGATGATGTGGGCCCGGCAGGTGAACTGGACGGCGGCGTAGTAGCTGGTGGGGACGCCGTCCGTGGGCGGGATGTCCGGCTTGGCGCGCCAGGGGCCGGGGATGAACGCGTAGTCGCCGATGACGGTGAAGAGGACGTTCGGGTCGTGCTCGATCGCCTTCCAGACCGGGTTGGGGCGGGCGAGGTGGATCAGCAGGCGGCCGTCGTCGGGGGCGAAGTGGGTGGGGACGACGACCGGCGGCAGGCCCGAAGGGCCGTTGACACAGAGCTGGCCGAAGTCGTGGCCGTCGGCGATCCAGTCCCGCCATTCGGCGTCGTCCAGGGCGGCGTCCCAGGGCTGGATGAACATGCGGTTCTCCCTGCGGGAAGGGGGCGGGTGACAGGGGGGCGGTCGGTGGGCGGGCAGGGAGGGAGGGGTGCTACGGCGGCCCGGGCGGCTCCGTCCGCGCAGTCACACGTCGACGTCCTCGGCGGTCCCGGTGGCCGCACGGACCGTGTCCCGGGGCCGGCCGGCGGCGGAGCGCTCACGAGACGATCCCTTACTATCAATGGAACGACTGAACCGTACAACGTACCGACCGTGGCGTGTCAACCGAACGACCGAGCGGTGCAGTGCAGTGCCCCATTGAGGAAGTGATCGGATGGCAGAGACCGAGGCGGCCCTGCGGACCCTCGCGCGCAACGTCCGGGCGGCCCGCACCCGCGCGGGTCTGTCGCTGGACGAACTCGGCAGGCGGGCCCAGGTCAGCAAGGGTGCCCTGGTCGCGCTGGAGAAGGCCCAGGGGAATCCGAACTTCGCCACCCTGGTACGGCTCGCCGACACCCTCGGCGTCTCCGTCTCCGCCCTGCTGGAGGGCGGTACCGAAGGACGCGTACGCGTCGTGGCCGCCGGTGATCTGACCCCGCTGTGGACGGGACCGCGGGGGAGCGAGGCCCGGCTCATGCTGACCACTCCGGGGCCGGCCCCGGCCGAGGTCTGGCGCTGGACGCTGGAGCCGGGCGAGGAGTACCCGAGCCACCCCCACCAGGCCGGCGTCGTGGAGACCGTCAGTGTCACGTCCGGCCGGATGACGCTGATCGTGGACGGCACCGAGCACCTCGTGGAAGCCGGCCGGACCGCCGCCTTCGACGGGGACGTCCCCCACACCTACCGAGGCGCGGGCACCGTGACCTGCCACCTGATCATGACCGTCCACCTTCCGCCCGGCCCCGGCTCCCCGGCCTGACCCGCGCCGGTTCGGGCCGTCTCCACCGCGCCGCGCGCTCCCGGTGCCGGCCGCCGTCATGGAAACGCCCCGGCCGTGACGGGGGAATCACGGCCGGGGCGGTCGGTGGTGGGCGCGGACGGCGGTCGCCTCGCGGCGAAAGGCTCCACAGGGCTTCAGCCGAACGATCGTCCCTGTGGGCGAATGGTGAGGCCCGGGGACACTGTCCCGTCCACACCCACGGCTTGTTCAACGGGCAACCACACTGGGGTGTTCCGTTTACCCGAGTGACCCCCGTCACGGCTCAGGCCAGCGGGCTCCCGGCCAGCCGTGCCAGCAGGTCGGCGGGGTCGGCGTACACCGCCTCCGCCCCGGCCTCCTCCAGGTCCGCGCGGGGAATCCCGCCGCACAGCACCCCCACACAGCGCACCCCGGCCTTGCTGCCCGCCCGCATGTCCCACACGGTGTCCCCGACGAACACCGCACGCGAGGCCGGCACCCCGGCGAGCTCCAGGGCGTGTTCCACCGGCTCGGGGGCCGGTTTGCCCTCCTGGACGTCGTCGGAGCTGGCCGTGGCCATGATGGCGTCGTCCGCGTCGATCGCCCGGCGCAGCGCGCCCAGCTCGGCGCCGCTCGCAGAGGTGGCGAGGACCACGGCCCAGCCGTCCCCGTGCAGTCGCCGCAGCAGTTCCCCGGCGCCCGGCAGGGCGGGCAGCCGGTCGAAGTACTGGCCGTACAGCGCCTTGTGCGCGGCGCTCAGCTCCTCGTCCTCGTCCCGGTCGCGGCCGTCGCCGAGCAGGTGGGCGATCAGGTCCGTGGAGCCCAGGCCGACGGCCCGGTGCACGGCGTGCATGGGCACCTCGTGCCCCGCCTGGCGGAACGCCTCCCACCAGGTGACGACATGGAGGTGGTTGGTGTCGACGAGGGTTCCGTCGACATCGAAGACGGCGGCTCGGTCCATGCGGGGATCCTTTCCTGGTGCTCGCTGCGGGGAACGGGTACCACGCGGGGGCGGGTCGGGAACCCCGCGGGCACCCGG
>NZ_JACBWZ010000417.1 GCF_013870595.1 Streptomyces sp. WELS2
GCCGCCCCCGCGGCTCAGTGACCGCTGGTCGCCTTCAGTCCCACCACGGCGACCAGCAGCAGACACACGAAGAAGATCCGGGCCGCGGTGACCGGCTCACCGAGCACCACCATGCCGAGCACCGCCGCACCGGCCGCGCCGATGCCCACCCAGACGCCGTACGCCGTGCCGATGGGCAGGGACTTCGCGGCGTAGGAGAGCAGGACCATGCTGGCGACGATGCCGGCGCCGGTGAACAGGCTCGGGACCAGACGGGTGAAACCCTCGCTGTACTTCATCCCGATCGACCAGGCGACTTCCAGCAGACCGGCGACGACGAGCAGGATCCAGGCCATGACGGCACCTCCGAGACAGTGACTTCCAGGGGGTGCGTCGTCTTTGCCTTGGACCCGGTACGGCGCGTCTCGTCGGGTTCCTTCCAACGTAGCAAAGGCACGGCAAAGAGGGCCGGTGACGATGGTCACCGGCCCTCTTCGCCGCCGCGTGCTACAGGTACAGCCCCGTGGAGTCCTCCGACCCCTCGAACCGGTCCGCGGCCACGGCGTGCAGGTCACGCTCGCGCATGAGGACGTAGGCCACGCCCCGCACCTCGACCTCCGCCCGGTCCTCCGGGTCGAACAGCACCCGGTCGCCGGGCTCCACCGTCCGTACGTTCTGGCCGACCGCGACGACCTCGGCCCAGGCCAGCCGCCGCCCGACCGCCGCGGTGGCGGGAATCAGAATGCCGCCCCCGGACCGCCGCTCGCCCTCACCGGTCTCCTGCCGCACGAGAACCCGGTCGTGCAGCATCCGGATGGGCAGCTTGTCGTGGTGGGGAGTGCTCTGCTCGTTTCTGTTGGCGCTCACGCGTCGAAACCTACCTGTTCCCGGTCAGTCCCTGCGCCGCCGGGCCCCCAGGGCGAGCAGCCCCACGACCCCCACGACGACCATCGCCACGGGCACCACCCGCTCCAGACGGGGCGCCCCCTCCTCGTCCGTGAACCGCGCCTTCACCTCGCTCACAACGCGGTTGACCTGCACATACGCCCGGCCGACCGTATGGTCGACGTTCGCGACGACCTTGGCCTTCGCGTCCGCGACGACGGTCTTCGGATGCACCCGCACCCCGATCTCGTCGAGCGTCTCGGCCAGCACTTCGCGGCGGCGCCTGATGTCCGCCTCGATCTGCGCCGGGGTTCTGGTGTCCGACGTGTCCGCCACCGTACGGCCTCCGAAGTCTGCCGAAATCTGCTGCTGCTTTGACGAACAGTCTGTCAGCTCGTGGCCGGACCGCACCGCAAGGGCCCCCGGTTACGCTAGTCCGATGAGCGAGCGACTCCAGCCCGGGGACGTTGCCCCCGCCTTCACCCTCCCCGACGCCGACGGCAACGAGGTGTCCCTTGCGGACCACAAGGGCCGCAAGGTCATCGTCTACTTCTACCCGGCGGCCCTGACCCCCGGCTGCACCAAGCAGGCCTGCGACTTCACCGACAACCTGGAGGTCCTGGCCTCCGCCGGCTACGACGTCATCGGCATCTCGCCGGACAAGCCGGAGAAACTCGCCAAGTTCCGCGAGCAGGAGTCCCTGAAGGTCACCCTGCTGGCCGACCCCGACAAGAAGGTGCTGGAGGCGTACGGCGCCTTCGGCGAGAAGAAGCTCTACGGCAAGACGGTCGTCGGCGTCATCCGCTCCACGGTGGTCGTGGACGAGGACGGCAAGGTCGAACGCGCCCTGTACAACGTCAAGGCGACCGGCCACGTGGCCAAGATCATCAAGGATCTGGGCATCTGACGACCGCGGGCACTGCCCGGCCGCTAGCATGGCCGGGCAGCACCAGGCGGCCGTGGTGGAATTGG
The DNA here is from genome assembly GCF_013870595.1 of Streptomyces sp. WELS2. Lineage (GTDB taxonomy): Bacteria > Actinomycetota > Actinomycetes > Streptomycetales > Streptomycetaceae > Streptomyces. Next base: position 1,837 of record NZ_JACBWZ010000417.1, read on the forward strand.
CAGTCACGCTGGGTTTAGGTCCCAGTGGGGTAACTCCCGTGAGGGTTCGAGTCCCTCCGGCCGCACCGGAGATCAGGCCAGCAGCTCCCGCACCACGGGGACGAGGGCCCGGAACGCCTTGCCCCGGTGGCTGATGGCGTTCTTCTCCTCGGGGCTCAGCTCCGCGCACGTCCGCGTCTCGCCCTCCGGCTGGAGGATCGGGTCGTAGCCGAAGCCGTTCGTACCGGCCGGCGCGTGCCGCAGCGTGCCGCGCAGTTGCCCCTCCACCACCCGCTCGGTGCCGTCCGGCAGCGCCAGGGCCGCCGCGCAGGCGAAGTGGGCCGCGCGGTGCTCCTCGGCGATGTCGGACAGCTGGGCGAGCAGCAGCCTGAGATTGGCCTCGTCGTCGCCGTGCCGGCCGGCCCAGCGGGCGGAGAAGATGCCGGGGGCGCCGCCCAGCACGTCCACGCACAGCCCGGAGTCGTCGGCGACGGCCGGCAGCCCGGTGGCCCGGGCCAGGGCGTGCGCCTTCAGCAGGGCGTTCTCGGCGAAGGTGACACCGGTCTCCTTGACGTCGGGGACCTCGGGGAAGGCGTCGGCACCGACCAGTTCGTGCGGCAGTCCGGCCTCGGCGAGGATCGCCCTCAGCTCGGTGATCTTTCCGGCGTTGCGGGTGGCGAGGATCAAGCGGGTCATGCCCGACAGTATTCCTCCCCGCCCGGTCACCCCCGCGCCTGCCCTGGGTACCGGCACCGGGAACTCCCGTCCTGGTTCCGGAGCCGGACGGGCAGGGACAATTGTGCGCGGGGATCACCGGACGGGCGGAGCTGATGGAACCTACCGAGACCAGAACACCGGAGCGGGCCGCGTCGTACCGCACCATGACGGCGTTCACCCCCGCCGACGAGGAGCGCCGGCGCGGGGTGCGGCGCATGAAGCTCACGGCGACGGGCCTGCTGCTGTTCGTCGCGGTGGTCTACGTCCTCGCCAAGGTCGCCCAGGACGCGGGCGCCGGGGCCTGGGCCGGCTATGTGGCGGCGGCGGCCGAGGCCGGCATGGTGGGCGCGCTCGCCGACTGGTTCGCGGTCACCGCCCTGTTCCGGCACCCGCTCGGGCTGCCCATCCCGCACACCGCGATCATCCCCACCAAGAAGGACCAGCTGGGCGTCTCGCTGGGCGAGTTCGTCGGGGAGAACTTCCTCTCCGAGGACGTCGTACGGCAGCGGCTGCGCGCGGTCGGCATCGGCAGCCGGCTCGGCGCCTGGCTGGCCGAACCCGAACACGCCGACCGGGTGACGGCGGAACTGGCCACCGCCCTGCGCGGCGCCCTGACCGTGCTGCGCGACTCGGACGTGCAGGCGGTCGTCGGCGAGGCCGTCACCCGGCGGGCCAATGCCCGGGAGATCGCGCCGGGCATCGGCAAGACCCTGGAGAAGGTCGTCGCCGACGGCGGGCACCGGCGGATGGTGGACCTCGTGGTGTCCCGCGCCCACGACTGGCTGGAGCTGCACCGGACCGAGGTGATGGGGGCCGTGGAGGGCGGCGCGCCCGGCTGGACCCCGCGGTTCGTGGACCGCAAGGTCGGCGAGCGCGTCTACAAGGAGCTGCTGCGGTTCGTCACCGAGACGCGGGACATGCCCTCGCACCCGGCGCGCGGCGCGCTGGACCGCTTCCTCACCGACTTCGCCCGCGACCTCCAGTCCGACACCGACACCCGGGCCCGCGTGGAGCGGCTCAAGAGCGAGGTGCTGGGCCGTGGCGAGGTCCAGGACCTGATCGCGTCCGCCTGGACGGCCGTACGGTCGATGATCGTGGCCGCGGCGGAGGACGAGCGCAGCGAGCTGCGCCGCCGGGTGCGGTCCGCGCTGCTGTCCCTGGGCACCCGGATGGCCACCGAGGAGAAGATGCAGGGCAAGGTCGACGCCTGGGTGGAGGGCGCGGCGGTGCACGTCGTGACGACCTACCGCAAGGAGATCACCTCGCTGATCACGGACACCGTGGCGGGCTGGGACGCCGAGCACACCACCCGCAAGATCGAGGCCCACATCGGCCGCGACCTGCAGTTCATCCGGATCAATGGCACGGTGGTGGGATCCCTCGCGGGACTGCTGATCTACGCGGTCTCGCGCGGCCTGGGAGCCTGACCGGACTGTTCCGGCGCGGTCAGGGCACCCGGTTTTCCGTCCTTCGAGGAGGAGGGGGCCCATGAGAGAAGCGGATACGCCGGCCGCGCGGACCGGCCGGACGATCACCACGGACATCCCCGCCCGGCTGGACCGGCTGCCCTGGTCCCGCTGGCACTGGACCATCGTGATCGGGCTGGGCACCGTATGGATCCTGGACGGCCTGGAGGTCACGGTCGTCGGCAACATCGCCAGCCGGCTGTCGGAGTCCGGCAGCGGCCTGGCGATCTCCTCCGGGCAGGTCACCGGCGTCGCCGCCGCGCTCTACGTCGCGGGCGCCTGCTCCGGAGCCCTGTTCTGGGGCCGGCTGACCGACCGGTTCGGCCGCCGGAACCTCTTCATGATCACCCTGGTGGTGTACCTGGCCGCGACCGCCCTGACCGCCGTCTCGTGGCAGGCCTGGTGGTTCTTCCTGTTCCGCTTCCTGACCGGCTTCGGCATCGGCGGCGAGTACGCGGCGATCAACTCCGCGATCGACGAGCTGATCCCGGCGGCCTACCGCGGCCGGGTCGACCTCGTCATCAACGGCAGCTTCTGGCTGGGCGCGGTCGGCGGCTCCCTGCTGTCCATCGTCGCGCTGAACACCGACCTGCTGGCCGCGAACGTCGGCTGGCGGCTCACCTTCGCCCTCGGCGCCGTCCTCGCGCTGGTCATCCTCCTGGTACGGCGGCACGTCCCGGAAAGCCCGCGCTGGCTGCTGATCCACGGCCGGGACCGGGAGGCCGAGGAGATCGTCTCCGGCATCGAACGCCGGGTGGAGGCCGAGCGCGGCGAACGGCTGCCGGACGCCGAGGGCGAGCTGGAGATCCACCAGCGCAAGAGCGTCTCCTTCCTGGAGATCGCCCGCACCGTCTTCGGCCGCTACCGCAAGCGCGCGGCCCTCGGCTTCTCCCTCTTCATCGGCCAGGCGTTCCTGTACAACGCCATCACCTTCGGCTTCGGCGCGATCCTGACCAAGTTCTACGACGTGCCCGCCGACCACACCGGCTACTACTTCGCGGTGATCGCGGCCGGCAACTTCTGCGGCCCGCTGCTGCTCGGCAAGCTCTTCGACACGGTCGGCCGGCGCGTGATGATCTCCTCGACCTACCTGCTGTCGGGCCTGCTGCTGTTCGGCACGGCCTGGCTGTTCGGCCGGGGCGCGCTGAGCGCGTTCACGCTGACCGCCTGCTGGTGCGTGGTGCTGTTCTTCGCCTCGGCGGGCGCCTCCAGCGCCTATCTGACGGTGTCGGAGATCTTCCCGATGGAGACCCGCGCCATGTCCATCGCCTTCTTCTACGCCCTCGGCACGGCGGCCGGCGGCATCAGCGGCCCGCTGCTGTTCGCCGACCTCACGGGCACCGGCCGGGTGCGGGACACGGTCCTGGCCTTCTCCATCGGCGCGGCGCTGATGTGCGCGGCCGGCCTGGTCGCGGTGTTCCTGGCGGTAGGAGCCGAACGCC
>NZ_JACBWZ010000418.1 GCF_013870595.1 Streptomyces sp. WELS2
GGGCGTCCACGCCGATCGCCGGGATGCGCAGCCGGGTCGGCGTGGACGCCCCCTTCACCACCCTGGTCCTCGGCTCCTCGGGCCAGCTGCAGCCGCCGCCCGCGGGCGACACCAACCTCGTCGGCTGGTACGCCGACGGTGCCTCGCCCGGTGAGCGGGGCACCGCGATCATCGCCGGGCACGTCGACACGGTGACCTCGGCGGCCGTCTTCGCCAACCTGGACCGGCTGGAGGCCGGCGACCGGTTCTCCGTGGAGCGGGCCGACGGGCGTACGGCGGAGTTCGTCGTCGACAGCGCCGAGACGTTCGCCAAGGACGACTTCCCCAGCGAGCGGGTGTACGCGGACGCCGACCGCCCCGAGGCCCGGCTCATCACCTGCGCCGGGGACTACGACCGTACGGTGCGCGACTACACCGACAACCTGGTCGTCTTCGCCCACCTGGTGTGAACCCCGGCCCGTTCCGGTCAGGCGGCGGGGCCGGCCGTGAAGGGTCCGTCCGGGGCGAAGGCCAGCGCCGCGAACCGTTCGCCGATCCGGCGGTGGCCGGCGGTGTCCGGGTGGAGGCCGTCGGGCAGCGGCAGCTCGCCGAAGTCGGACTCGCCGTACAGCTCCCGGCCGTCCAGGTAGTGCAGCCGGGGGTCCTCGGCGGCCCGTTCGCGCACGATCCGGGCCAGTTCCTCCCGGACGACGCCCAGGGTGAGCTTCCCGGCCGCCCGCTCGGCGGGATCCCCGGCGGCCCGGTACCGCAGCCGTCCCTCGCCCAGGGCCGCCGGGTCCATGGCGGTGGGGCCGGGTGTGTCCTCGTGCATCGGGCACAGGACCGGCGAGACCACGAGCAGCGGCGTGTCGGGGTGGCCCTCGCGGACGGTGTCGAGGAAGCCGTGTACGGCGGGGCCGAAGGCGCGCAGCCGCATCAGATCGGTGTTGACCACGTTGATGCCGAGCTTGACGCTGATCAGGTCGGCGGGCGTGTCGCGCAGGGTGCGGGCGGTGAACGGGTCGAGCAGCGCGCTGCCGCCCAGCCCGAGGTTGATCAGCTCCACTCCGCCCAGGGACGCGGCGAGCGCCGGCCAGGTGGTGGTGGGGCTCGCCGCGTCGGAGCCGTGGCTGATCGAGCTGCCGTGGTGCAGCCACACCCGGCGGCCCCGGTCCGGTACGGGTTCCACGGGGGCGTCGGCGCGCAGCGCGACGAGTTCGGTGGTCTCGTTGTGCGGCAGCCAGATCTCCACGTCCTTGACGCTGTCCGGCAGGCCGGCGAAACGCACGGTGCCCACGGGGCCGGGCCGGTGCTCGGCGGAGCCGGTGGCCAGGTCGATGGTGAGGGTGTCGCCCTCGGTGAGGGAGGCGCTCCCGGCCGGGCGGCCGTCCACCAGCAGCTCGTAGACGCCGGCCGGGCGGGGCGGTGCGCCGGTGTAGACGCGCTTGGTCGGTACGGTGTCCAGCTCGACGGCGGTGGCGCGGGTGCGGAAGACCAGCCGCACCCCGGAGGGCTGGGACTCGGCCAGGGCCAGCTGCGGGTCGGCGCACTGGGCGCGGGCCCGGGCGGGCAGCCGGTGCGGCAGCAGCCCGCGCGCGGTGGGCTCCAGTTCGAGGGCGCCGCGGATCAGGCCGGCGGTGAGGGCAACGGTGTGCATCGATGTCTGCCAGGGGTCTCAGGGGCGGGCGGGCCAGTTGCGCAGCAGGGAGTCCAGGGCGCCCAGGATCCGCGCCCAGGACTCCTCGGAGTCGGGGGCGCTGTGGGCGAAGCCGCCGGCCGTCTCCAGGCTGACGTAGCCGTGGAAGACGCTGCCGAGGAGGCGTACGGCGTGCGTCTGGTCCGGTTCGGCGAGGTCGTAGCCGCGCAGGACGGCCCGGGTCAGCTGGGCGATGCGGACCCCCGCGCTGCCGGCCGCCGTGGCGTCGTCCAGCGGGTGGCGGGCCGCCGTGTAGCGGCCGGGGTGGGCGCGGGCGTAGTCCCGGCAGACGTTCGCGAAGGCGGCGAGGGCGTCCTTGCCGGACCGGCCGGCCAGTGCCTCGGCGGCGCGGTCGGCCATCTCCTCCAGGGCGAGCAGCGCGATCCGTGTCCTCAGGTCCTGGGAGTTGCGCAGGTGCGAGTACAGGCTCGCGACCTTCACGTCGAACCGCCGGGCCAGTGCCGACACCGTCACCTGGTCGAAGCCGACCTCGTCGGCGAGTTCCGCCCCGGCCTCGACCAGTCGCTGCGTGGTCAGACCCGCACGCGCCATCATCTTCTCTCCTTCTGTCGGAGAAGAGTATGGAACTCCCTAAAGGGTTTAGGCAAACAGGATCAAGGATTAGGACGACTGTGACTGTCGCCGTGCTCACGCCCGCCCGTCGTCCGCCGTGAGACGGAAGAGGGCGGCGCCGTGGGCGGGCAGGTCCACGGGGAGGTGCCGGCCGTCGTGCGGGACGTCGGCGCGGGTCCACAGCTCGCGGATCCGGTCGGCGGGGCGGGCCCCGGCCGAGCCGAGCGGCACCTCGTACCGGCGGGGTTCGCCGGCCAGGGAGAAGACGGCGGCGTACCGGGTACGGCCGTCGGTGTCCCGGGCCGTCCACAGCACCAGGCCGTTCTCGCGCAGCACCTCGCGGTTGTCCCTGCTGTGCCACAGCACGGCCAGCGCCTCCTCGTTGGTGAGCAGTTCGACGGTCTCGGGCGGGCTGGTGGGCAGGTCGCCGCCCATCATCAGCGGCGACCGGGAGATCAGCCACAGGGTGAGCAGGCCGATCTGCTCGGGGCGGGTCAGGGAGCACAGCCGGTCCGTGCCGCGTTCGGCGCGGATGCCGATCCGGCCGAGGGGCAGCATGTCGGCGTCCGCCCAGCCCGCCTCGCCCTGCCAGGGCGCCCACCGGGCCATCCTGGCGAACTGGGCCTCCACGTCCGCCCAGCGGTCCCACAGGTCGTCGCAGACGCGCCACATGGTGGCGTGCTCCCGCAGGTGCTCCAGACGGGCCAGGGAGACGTCGGTGCCGGGGGAGAGGCTGAGCTCGATCGGCCGGCCGCAGCGCTCGACGGCCCGCGCGTAGGCGGCGATCTCCCGTTCGTGGTACGGGAACAGCATGTCGTCGGCCTTGACGAAGTCCACGCCCCACGCGGCGAACTGCGCCACCTGGGAGTCGTAGTACGCCTGGGCGCCCGGATGGTCGTGGTCCAGGCCGTGGTTGTCGGTGTTCCACGGGCACACCGAGACCGTGTCGGCGATCTCGTCGGCGGTGAACTCCGTGCCGTACACGGGCAGTCGGGCGGTCACGGCGCGGCGCGGGACGCCCCGCATGATGTGCAGGCCGAAGCGGAGCCCGAGCTCGTGCACCCGGCGGGCCAGCGGCGCGAAGCCCGCCCCGCCGGCGGCGGACGGGAACCGGTTCGGTGCCGGGAGCTGACGGCCGTACGCGTCCAGGACCAGCGGGGCGTCCGGGTTGTAGCCGTGCGCGCGGGCCGTCGGCTCGTACCACTGGATGTCCACGACCACGGTGTCCCAGCCGTACGGCAGCAGCCGGCGGGCCATGAACTCCGCGTTGGCCAGCACCTCCTGTTCGGTGACGGTGGGTCCGTAGCAGTCCCAGCTGTTCCAGCCCATCGGCGGACGCAGCCGGCGTGCGGGCAGGGGTCGGTCCACGTCTGTGTCCTCTCGGTCCGGCCGCCGCAGGGGGTCCGGACGGTGACGAAGGAGCGCGGCGGAGGTGGACCGACACCCACTTTTTTGTGGGTACTTGGCACCTTCGGCCGCCCGGGAGAAGCTGGTTGCCGAGGTCAGGGGCTGCCGGAGAACGGACGAGGAGGTGATGGCCGAAGGCCGTCAGGACGCCGCCGCGCTCGCGCGCAGCAGGTCCAGACGGCGGTGGCCCCATTCGGCCAGAGGGTCCAGTGCCCTGGCGAGGTCGCGGCCGAACGGGGTCAGCGAGTACACGGTCTTCGGCGGCAGCACCTCGTGCACCTCCCGGTGCACCAGGCCGTCCCGCTCCATCTCGCGCAGCGCCTGGGTCAGCACCTTCTCGGTCAGCCCGGCCAGCCGGCGGCGCAGTTCGCCCGGCCGGTGCGGGCCGGACTCCAGCAGCCACAGCAGCGACGTCTTCCACTTGCCGTCGATCACGGCGATCGCGGCGGTCACTCCGCAGACGTTCGGGTCCTGGGCACGGCTGCGCGTCATCGTCGTCCTCTTCGTCTTCCCCGCGGCCCTCCGGCCGCTCCTGCCCACTGTTCACGATCAGCACATATACGGGAGTCGCAACATGTCAACAGCCGGGAATCTTCCTGCCGTCACCGTGCTCGGCCTCGGCCCGATGGGCCGCTCGCTGGCGGGCGCGTTCGTCGCGGCCGGGCTGCGGACCACGGTCTGGAACCGCACGCCCGGACGGGGCCGGGAACTGGCCGAGCGGGGCGCGGTCGCCGCCGCGACGGCCGAAGAGGCGGTGGCCGCCTCGGAGCTGACCGTGGTCTGCGTAGTCGACTACGACGCCTCGGACGGGATCCTGCGCCGCGAGGAGGTCACCCGCGCGCTGAAGGGCCGTACCGTCGTCAGCCTGACCGCCGACACCCCGGCCCGGGCCCGGGACACCGCCGCGTGGGCGGCGGCCCACGGCATCGGCTACCTGGACGGCGCCATCATGACGCCGGCCCCCGTCATCGGCACCCCGGAGGCCGTCTTCCTGCACAGCGGACCGCGCGACCTGTACGAGCGGTACCAGCCGGTGCTGGAGGTGCTCGGCGGGACGCACACCCATCTGGGGGAGGAGATCGGGCGCGCGGCCACCTTCGACATCGCGCTGCTCGACATCTTCTGGACCGCGATGGCGGGTTACACGCACGCCGTGGCGATCGCCCGCGCGGAGGGCGTCACCGCCGGGGAACTGGCCCCGCTCGCCCAGGGCATCGCCACGATCCTGCCGCCCCTGTTCGAGGAGTTCGCGCGCGACGCCGACGACGGCACCTACTCCGGCCGGATCAACCCCATCACCTCGGCGGTCTCCACCATGTCCCACGTCGTGACCGTCTCCGAGTCCCACGGCATCGACGCGGGCGTGATGCGCTCCGTGGAGGGCCTGGCCCGCCGCGTCATCGGGCTGGGACACGGCCGGGACGGGTTCATGCGGGTGGCGGAGATGCTGGGACGACACTGACCCGGGGCGGCCGGGACCGGCCGGACCGGGGCTCCGGGCCGCCCCGGACCCGGCACCGGCGAAGCACGGGACAGGGCGCGCGCCCACATCGCCGGCTACCTGCCCGCGGCACCGTACCGGGCCGCCTGGCGGCGGCTGGGTTTCGAGGACCCGGACTTCGCCGACGGCGGCAGCGATCGCCTGGTCGACGCGCTGGTCGCGATCGGGGAGCAGGAGATCGCCCAGCGGGTGCACGCCCATCTGGCGGCGGGGGCCGACCATGTGTGCCTCCAGGCGCTGCCCGCGCACCCGGCCGCGCTCCCGCTGGACCAGTGGCGCGGC
>NZ_JACBWZ010000419.1 GCF_013870595.1 Streptomyces sp. WELS2
CCCGGAGGCTTTCCCGGAGCTCTTGCCGAGCCCCTTGCCGACGTCCTGTCCGGCGCTGACGCCGGCGCCCTTCCCGGCGGCCCGGCCCACGCCCTTGGCGAGGCTCGGTCCGGTGCTCTCAGGCTCGCTCTCCCCCTCCGCGATCCGCAGTGCCTGCAGCGTGCTGCCGTCCCGCAGCTCCGCCCGGCTCCAGGCACGTTCGGCCAGTTCCCACAGGGTGGTCAGCGGGCCCGTGGGGGTGCCGGTGACCTCGGCGAGGGCGATGACCGCGCCCTTGGGCGCCAGCAGCCGGCCGTCCAGGTACCGCTCCCAGGACGTCGTGCCGTAGCCCGTCCGGTCGGCCAGTGCCGCGATGCCCAGACCGCCGCGGTCCACGAGTTGCCGCAGTTCGTCGGTGAACTCCCTGATCTGCGGGTCCAGATCGTCCGGCAAGGCTTTCCATCGAGGCATGGGTTCCCCCTCTTCCCCCGGTCGTGCTGTCGATCTCACACACCCCGGCCACCCACAGGGATGCGTTGACCAAGGATCCCAGTTCCCGGAGCCGGACGCACACAGGCGGGGGCCCACCACGGCGCGGGGACGGGGGGATACGGCAGGTGGCCCGCGTCCTCGGGGCGGAGGCGCGGGCCACCTGGCGTACGGCGGGCGCTACTTGGTGAGCGTGAAGTGCAGGATGTCCTTCAGGAAGGGCAGTTTCAGCAGCGGGTCGGGCTGGATCATCAGCGCCAGCAGGACGATCGCCAGCCCGAGGACGCCGTACGTGGCGATGTCCGTGAAGCGGGAGCGCACGGCGAGCATGCCGACGTCGGGCAGCAGCCAGCGCAGCACCGCTCCGCCCAGCAGCGCGAGACCGATGATCAGCGTGCCCGCGCGGAACGCGTCCAGCGTGGTCACCAGCAGGCCGAGCGCGACCAGGCCGACGACGGTGAGCAGCGGCCACTGCCGGGCGGGCGCCGGGGCGTCGCCGGGCGCGGCCCGCCCGCCGCCCTCGGGCCGGGCGGTGTCCTTCGTACGCCACCGCCTGGGCGGTATCCGCCCGCCGCCGCGCGGGAGGCGGCGCGCGCGGCCCGGCCCGGCCGGCGCGGCGCCCCTTTCCCGTGAGGCCGGTTCCGCGTGCCCGCGGGCGTTCTCAGCCGGCACTGCGCTCCGCCGCCTCGACCACGTTGACCAGCAACTGGGCCCGGGTCATCGGTCCGACACCGCCGGGGTTCGGGGAGATCCAGCCGGCCACCTCGGTCACGTCCGGGTGGACGTCGCCGACGATCTTGCCCTCGGCGTTGCGGGAGACGCCGACGTCCAGGACGGCCGCACCGGGCTTGACGTCCTCGGCGCGGATCAGGTGCGGGGAGCCGGCCGCCGCGATGACGATGTCGGCGCGCTTGAGGTGGGCGGACAGGTCACGGGTGCCGGTGTGGCACTGGGTGACGGTGGCGTTCTCGCTGCGCCGGGTGAGCAGCAGCGGCATCGGGCGGCCGATGGTGACACCGCGGCCGACGACCACGACCTCGGCGCCCTTGATCTCCACGCCGTGGCGGCGCAGCAGGGTGAGGATGCCGTTGGGGGTGCAGGGCAGCGGGGCGGGCTCGTTCAGGACCAGCCGGCCGAGGTTCATCGGGTGCAGGCCGTCGGCGTCCTTGGCCGGGTCCATCAGCTCCAGGACGCGGTTCTCGTCGATGCCCCGGGGCAGTGGCAGCTGGACGATGTAGCCGGTGCAGGCCGGGTCGTCGTTCAGCTCGCGGACGACCGCCTCGATCTCCTCCTGGGTGGCCGTGGCGGGCAGTTCGCGCTGGATGGAGGCGATGCCCACCTGGGCGCAGTCGCGGTGCTTGCCGGCGACGTACTTCTGGCTGCCGGGGTCGTCCCCGACCAGGATCGTGCCGAGGCCGGGCGTGACGCCCTTCTCCTTCAGCGCCGCCACGCGGGCGGTCAGATCGGACTTGATCTCGGCTGCGGTGGCCTTGCCATCGAGAATCTGGGCGGTCATGTCCCCATCCTCGCGGATGACCCGGTCCCGGTTCCAATCCGGGTGCCACGGCACGCTTGTTGATGTTGCACTTGCACAACACATCCCGGCCCGGCTGGACAAGTAAGACGCTGTTAAAGAACGATGAGCACACAGTGCCGCGGGCAGTACCGGGGGGACGGACCGCATTTCTGTAGAACTCTCCTCCGCACCGTGCCGCGCGTCGTCCCCGCACTTGAGCAACACGACGGAGGAAGTCCGCCATGAGTTTCGGCGACCCGAACAACCCCTACGGCGCCCCGCAGGCGCAGCAGCCGGGCTACGGCTACCCGCAGCAGGGCCAGCAGCCCGGTTACGGCTACCCGCAGGCGCCGCCCGTCGGCGCGTACGGCATGCCGCCGGCGCCCGAGACCATGCCCGGCACCGTCAGCGCGGCCCGGGTGATGATGTGGGTGATCGTCGCCCTGCAGGTCATCGGCGTCGGCCTGTTCGCGTTCAGCGCCCTCAGCGTGCACGCCGCGAAGAACGACAACGAACTCAGGGACGACGCCGCCTTCCAGAAGCTCGCCGACTACTCGTCGGGCCTGCTGTGGGCGTTCGCGCTGTTCGCCGCGGCCTGGGCGGTGCTCACCATCGTGCTGGCGCTGAAGTTCGGCAACGGCGGCAACGGCATCCGCATCACGACGCTGGTCTACGGCATCATCACCGCGATCCTCGGCATCTACCCGTTCATCCTCGTCGGCCTGGTGCACACCGTGCTCGCCATCCTGATCGCCTGCTTCGTCGGCGGTTCGAAGGGCTCGGCCTGGTTCAACCGCCCGCGGTACTGAGCCGCGACAGCACCGGCACACCCCACAGGCCGCGTCCCGTCCACCCGGACGGGACGCGGCCTGTGCCGTACCGGGCTCAGTGGAAGAAGTGGCGCGTGCCCGTGAAGTACATGGTCACGCCCGCCTTCTTGGCGGCCTCCACGACCTGCTCGTCACGGATCGAGCCGCCCGGCTGGACGATCGCCCGGACGCCGGCGTCGATCAGGATCTGCGGCCCGTCGGGGAAGGGGAAGAAGGCGTCGGAGGCCGCGTAGGCGCCCCGGGCCCGCTCCGCTCCGGCCCGCTCGACGGCCAGCTTGCAGGAGTCGACGCGGTTGACCTGGCCCATGCCGACGCCGACCGAGGCACCGTCCTTGGCGAGCAGGATCGCGTTGGACTTCACCGCGCGGCAGGCCTTCCAGGCGAAGGACAGCTCCCTCAGCTCCGCCTCGGACAGCGCCTCGCCGCTGGCCAGCGTCCAGTTGGCGGGGTCGTCGCCGTCGGCCTGGAGCCGGTCGGTGACCTGGAGCAGCACACCGCCGTCGATGTGCTTGGCCTCGCCCGCGTTCGTCGGGGCGCCCGGCGCCTTCAGCACGCGGATGTTCTTCTTCTTGGTGAGGGCCTCCAGCGCGCCCTCCTCGTAGTCCGGGGCCACGATGACCTCGGTGAAGATCTCGGCGACCTGCTCGGCCATCTCCTTGCTGACCGGCCGGTTCACGGCGATCACACCGCCGTACGCGGAGACCGGGTCGCAGGCGTGCGCCTTGCGGTGCGCCTCGGCGACGTCCGCGCCGACCGCGATGCCGCAGGGGTTGGCGTGCTTGATGATCGCGACGCAGGGCTCGTCGTGGTCGTACGCGGCACGGCGGGCGGCGTCCGTGTCCGTGTAGTTGTTGTACGACATCTCCTTGCCGTGCAGCTGCTCGGCCTCGGCGAGGCCGCCGGTGCCGTCCACGTACAGGGCGGCGGCCTGGTGCGGGTTCTCGCCGTAGCGCAGGGTGGCCTCGCGCGTGTAGGTGGTGCCCGTGAAGTCCGGGAAGCGGGAGTCGTCGGCGGGGGCGTAGGACGCGGCGAACCAGGAGGCGACGGCGAGGTCGTACTCCGCGGTGTGCCGGAACGCCTCGGCGGCCAGCCGCTTGCGCGCGGCGAGGTCGAAGCCGCCGTCCTCGACCGCGGCCAGCACGTCGGCGTACCGCTCAGGGCTGGTGACCACGGCCACGGACGGGTGGTTCTTGGCGGCGGCGCGGACCATGGAGGGGCCGCCGATGTCGATCTGCTCCACGCACTCGTCGGGCGACGCGCCGGAGTCGACGGTCTCGCGGAACGGGTAGAGGTTCACCACGACCAGGTCGAACGGTTCCACGCCCAGCTCGGCGAGCTGCTCGCGGTGGCTGTCCAGGCGCAGGTCGGCGAGGATGCCCGCGTGCACCTTGGGGTGCAGGGTCTTCACCCGGCCGTCCAGGCACTCGGGGAAGCCGGTCAGCTCCTCGACCTTGGTGACGGGGACGCCGGCGGCGGCGATCCGGCCGGCCGTGGAGCCGGTGGAGACCAGCTCCACACCGGCCTCGTGCAGCCCGCGGGCCAGCTCTTCGAGCCCGGTCTTGTCATAGACGCTGACAAGCGCACGGCGGATGGCCCGCTTGGCGTTGCTCTCGGCGGTCACTGGATAACTACCTTTCGTCCCTCAATGCGATAGCCGTGGCGGGCGAGCCGTCCCACGACCTCTACGAGCAGCCTTCGCTCGACTTCCTTGATGCGCTCGTGCAGCGCGCTCTCGTCGTCCTCGTCGCGGATCTCGACCACGCCCTGGGCGATGATCGGCCCGGTGTCGACGCCGTCGTCAACGAAGTGGACGGTGCAGCCGGTCACCTTGGCGCCGTACGCGAGCGCGTCGCGGACGCCGTGGGCACCGGGAAAACTGGGGAGCAGGGCCGGGTGGGTGTTGACGAAGCGGCCACCGAACCGGGCCAGGAACTCCTTGCCGACGATCTTCATGAAGCCGGCGGAGACCACCAGGTCGGGCTCGTGGGCGGCGACGGCCTCGGCGAGGGCGGCGTCCCACTCCTCGCGGGTGCCGTAGTCCTTGACCTTCCGCACGAAGGTGGTGATGCCGGCGCGCTCGGCCCGGGCCAGCCCCTCGATGCCTTCGCGGTCGGCGCCCACGGCCACGACCCGGGCGCCGTACGCCTCGGGGCCGGCGGCGGCGATCTCGTCCAGCAGCGCCTGCAGATTGGTGCCGGAGCCGGAGACCAGCACGACTAGGCGCTTGGCTGCCGGGCCGGCGGAGGTGGCGGCCACGATGGGGCCCTTTCTCGCGTTGCGATCCGTGTTCGGCCGGTTTGTACGGTCGTACGAATGCTTCACGTCCCCGGATACGGGGAAGTCTACGAAGCGGCCGGCCGTCAGCAACGATACCGGCACTCCGGACGGGCCCCTCGGGACGGGTGTCCGGCCGGACGGTAGCGTTCGCGGGGAATCACGGAAGAGCAACCTCGGGAACGCGGTCGTCGTGCGGTGCGTTCACGGAGAGGAAGCTCACGACGGAACCGCCGTAGTCACCTAGGGGAAGACGCTCTTTTGATGCCCGATCGCAGCCTGCGACACCTCACGTTCCCGCCGCGCCCGGCCCAGGGAGGCGAGCGGGGCGCCGCAC
>NZ_JACBWZ010000042.1 GCF_013870595.1 Streptomyces sp. WELS2
GAACTGCTCGACCTCCAGGAAGTCGGCGTCCACGCGGCCACCGACCACGGCAACGGGCGGGTGGCCCTGGCCCTGCGCGAGGTCTACGGCCTGCCGGTGGTCTACGAGGTGCGGGGCTTCCTGGAGGAGACCTGGCTGAGCCAGGACCCGGCGCGCACCGCCGCGGACCCGGTCTACCGCGGGCGGCGGGAACTGGAGACGTACTGCATGCGCCGGGCCGATCTGGTGCTGACGCTGGGCGCCGCGATGAAGGCCGAGATCGTGGCGCGCGGGGTGCCCGAGGAGCGGGTGCTGATCGTGCCGAACGCCGTGGACGCGGCGTTCCTCGGGCCGCCGCCGGACGGGGCCGCGGTGCGGGCCCGCCTCGGGATCGCCCCGGAGGCGTTCGTGGTGGGCACGGTCGGCAGCCTCACCCCGCACGAGGGGATCGGCACATTGCTCCATGCGGGTGTAGAGCTGCGGCGGCGCGGGGTGCCGCTGCGGCTGCTGATCGTCGGGGACGGTCCGGAGCGGGCGCGGCTGGAGTACCTGGCCGCCCGGCTGGGCCTGGCCGACGACGGTACCGCCGTGTTCACCGGGCGCGTGCGGCACAGCCAAGTCCGGGATCACTACGCGGCGTTGGATGTGTTCGCGGTGCCCCGCACCCACGCCCGGGTGTGCCGTCTGGTGACCCCGCTCAAGCCGGTCGAGGCGATGGCGGGCGGGCTTCCCGTGCTGGCCAGCGACCTCCCGGCGCTGCGGGAGCTGGTCGAACACGAGGTGAACGGACGGCTGATTCCCGCTGAATCGCCACAAGCCTGGGCGGATGAACTCGAAAGGGTGCTTTACAGTCATAAGCGGCGGCTCGATTGGGGAGCCGCCGCCCGCGCGAGGGTCGCGCGGGAACGCACCTGGGACCGGGTCGCAGCGACGACCCGCGAGGCGTATCGCTCGCTGGGCTGCCTCTGACACCCGGCGAACCCCCACCAGTGCTGCCGCGAAGGCCGGGTGAATCCCTATGCAGGTCGAACCGACCCCCTTGTTCGGGGACATGGAAGCGCCGCCACCGTACGGAGAGGTGGAACTCGCCGTGATCGGGCTCGGCTACGTCGGACTGCCACTGGCCCGCGAGGCGGCCTCGGTCGGCCTGCGCGTGGTCGGCCTGGACCGTGACCCACGGGTCGTCGCCGGGCTCAACTCCGGCCGCTCGCACGTCGGTGACGTATCCGACGAGGAGGTGCGCCGGATGCGGGCGGCCGGTTTCACCGCCACCCGCGACGACGCCTGCCTGGCGGGCGCGCAGACCGTGGTGATCTGCGTGCCGACCCCGCTCGGCGAGGACGGCGGCCCCGACCTGGACGCGGTCGTCTCGGCCACCCGGGCGGTGGCCGGCCGGCTGCGCCCCGGACAGCTGGTGGTACTGGAGTCGACCACGTACCCGGGCACCACCGAGGAGGTCGTACGGCCGCTGCTGGAGGAGTCCGGGCTGCGGGCCGGCGAGGACTTCGCGCTCGCCTTCTCGCCCGAGCGGATCGACCCCGGCAACACCCAGCACGGGCTGCGCGACACCCCGAAGGTGGTCGGCGGCTGCACCGCGGCGTGCGCGGTGCGCGCGGTCGCCTTCTACGCCAAGTTCGTGAACATGGTGGTCCAGGCGAAGGGCACCCGCGAGGCCGAGATGGCCAAGCTGCTGGAGAACACCTACCGGCATGTGAACATCGCACTGGTCAACGAACTGGCCATCATCAGCCGCGAGTTGCAGGTGGACGTGTGGGACGCGATCCGCTGCGCGGGCACCAAGCCCTTCGGCTTCCAGGCCTTCCGGCCGAGCCCCGGGGTGGGCGGGCACTGCATCCCGATCGACCCCAACTACCTGTCGTACAAGGTGCGTTCGTCACTGGGGTACGACTTCCGGTTCGTCGGGCTGGCCCAGGAGATCAACCGGCGGATGCCGGAGTACGTGGTGCGCCGCGCCCAGGACCTGCTCAACTCCGCCGGCCGCCCGCTGCACGGCTCCCGGGTGCTGCTGCTCGGTGTCACCTACAAGCCGGACGTCGCCGACCTGCGCGAGACCCCGGCGGAGCCGGTGGCCCGGCTGCTGCGGGAACGGCAGGCCGCCGTCGCCTTCCACGACCCGCGGGTGCCGCGGTGGTCGGTGGACGGGGCGGAGGTGCCCCGCGTCGGCGACCTCGCGGCCGCGCTGCGCGAGTACGACCTGACGATCCTGCTCCAGGACCACTCCGCCTACGACCTGACGGCCCTCGCGGACACCGCGCGGCTGCTGTTCGACACCCGCGGGCGAATCAGCAAGCCCGGCGTCGAAGTGCTGTAGGCCCTCGCGATCTCCGTGCCGTCGGCGCGTCCGCCGCGACCGCCGGGGGCCGCGAGGCGTCGTCCGAGTCACCCAACGGCGGCGCGAACACCGTCGCGGGCAGCGGTACGGAACGGTCGTCCTCCCCGGACCCCGCGTTCGTGTCGGTCCCGGCCCAGGGCGTGGCACCCTCGGGCACCTCCGCGGGAGCGGGCACTCCCGGCCCACCGGCCGAGCCCGGAGCACCCGGCACCGAACCCGCGCCCGAAGCCGCAGCCGCAGCCGCAGCAGGCGCCTCCGTGTTCGACGAGCCCGGACCCGCCGTCAGGTCCGACACCCCCGTCGAACCGCTCGGCCCGGCCGGCTCCCCCGCTCCCCGTTCCCCCGACCCCAGCTTGTCCGACGCCTCCTGCAACCACTCCGGAGGAGTCAGCAGGAACGACGTCTGGTTGAGGTCCAGCCGCGCGGGCGCCGGCACCGCGTCCTGCGGTTCGCCGGCCCGGCCGTACTCCTCCTCGTACCGGCGGATCACCTCACCCACCGGCAGCGCGGGCCACAACGTGGCCTCCCCGCTGTCCCGGGCGATCACCAGCCGCTGACCGCCCGCGTCCGAACGCGGACCCTCCGCACGGTCCTCGCCCCACACCACGAACCCCAGCCCGAACTCCCGCACCCGCACCTCACGATGCTGGTACACGGGCACGTCGCCGTTGATCCACTCCTCGGCGCGCTCCTGCGCCTGCGCGTACGTCACCATCGCGTGCAGCTCACTCCCCCACCGGGCCGGAAGACACCGGGACGACCCGGACGAAGCCGCCGTCCACCATCAGACCGGCCACCGTCTCCAGCTCCGGCGGATTACCGGCCAGCCGGGACAGGAACGCGTCGAAGTCGTCACCGCACGGCAGCAACAGACGCTCCACCCGCTCCGCCGGCGGCCACGACGGATCCACGTCCCGCACATCGTCGTACGCGCAGAACCACACCGAACCGGCCCGCTCGCCCTTCACCTTCACCGCGAGCAGCCCGCCCTGCACGAACCCCACCCCGAGGTAATCCTTCGTCAGGTGGTCGCGCAGACACTTGTTCACGTACACCAGGTCGTTGACCGCGGCCTCGTCCCGCACCGTGAAGAACGGCTGGTCCACCAGCAGCCCCAGCCCGGCGTCCAGCGCCGCGCCCACCGGCGCACAACCGCCCGCCGCCTTCAGGAACGAACGGTACGCGCCGGGCAACCGGTAACCCAGGTCCTCCTCGATCCCCTGCACCTGCGCCTCCGTCACCGCCACACCCGACTTCGGCAGCCCGAAGTGCGCCGGCCGCGACTCCTGCAACGGCCGCGTCCCGCGCTTGGCGTGGTCCACCACCGCCGTCGCCACCCCGCCGTGATGCCTCAGCAGCGCCTTCACCTCGACCGGGATCAGCTCCAGCCGCCGGGTACCCGCCACGTGATGCCACGTCCAGCCATGCGGCGTCGCCACATTCGGCACCGTGTCCCACAACTCGTGCCCCGCCGCCGCCAGCGCCGCGTTCGCCGACACATAATCCGTCAGCCGCAGTTCATCGACCCCGAAACCCTCCGGCGGCTCGGCGATCTCCACCGCCACGCGCGCGTACGGCGAGAAATCCGGGTAACCCCGCTCGTCGACCCGCACCCCCCTCGGGTGACGTGCCGCCCGGACCGGATCCGGAAAGTGCACGACCTGCCCGGCGTAGGCCGCGTTCGGCGGCGCGGCTCGCTGTCCGAGCCGACCTGTCGTCATGGCGGATGCCCCCTGCGGCGTTCTCTCTGGCCTTCAACGGCGCTGTCGATCGCGGACGGCGCCCAGCCTATGCGGTACGCCCACCCCGGTCACCGGCCCACCGCGACCCCACCCGGCTCCCCTTCCCACAGCCCACCCGCTCCGGCGGCCGTCCCGGCACCCACCACCGTGACCAGCCGTCACCCCACCGTCACACCCCGCCCCGCACCACGCGTGTCACCCCGCCCCAGCTTCCCCACCAGCCACGGCATTTGGCACCCTAAGTCCTTCGGGGGGATGCCCCAGGGGAGGGACAACGATCATGACGACCTTGCAGACCGGAGGTGCCGACGTGCGGGCCGGCGACCCTCGCATCGACTGGAGCGGCACCGAGACACCCCCCACCCCCACCCTCCGGCACCGCCGCTACGGCATCCTGCCCGCCATCGCCGCCGCCCTCTCCGTCCGCGGCACCACCCTCACCTGCACCGCCGCCCGCGGCGACCAGCCCCCCACCCTGCACCCCCTCGTCCAGGACTTCCTCGACACCCTCACCAGCGCCCAGCGCGACCGCTTCACCGGACGCTGCGCCGAGACCATCCTCATCTCCCGCCACCTCACCACCGCCGACGCCGCCCGCAGCAAACGCGCCGCCCGCAGACCCATGACCAACGGCGAAGCCCGCAAAGCCCTCAAACACGCCAAACTCACCACCCGCCGCATACGCGAGGACGGCGACCCCCTGCACGGCCGCTTCGCCACCCCCTGCCGCGCCTGCACCGCCCTCAGCGCCCACTTCGGCGTCCGCATCGTCGACCCCACCCCCGCCGACGGCTGACCCGCCCCCACCGCCGGCCGCCCCCACCACCACGAACCACCCGGCACACTCGACGAACGAAGGGCAGATGCACCCCGACCGCACCTCCACGCGCTTCCCCGTACCCGTCGACGCCGCCCTGCGCGCCGCCGGCTGGCAACCCGGACGCTGGGACATCAAACAAGCCGAGATCTGGGCCGACGCCCTGCGCACCCACACCTCACCCGCCGGACACCGGCACACCGTCTTCCCCGCAGCCGTCGAAGCCTGGGCCGAATTCGGCGGCCTCACCATCACCCCCACCGGCACCGGCCGCCAGATCGCCCCCGCCACCCTCCACCTCGACCCCCTGCACGGCCTCCACCTCGCCCGCACCCTCGGCGACCTCGGCCACGCCCTCGGCACCCAGCTCTGCCCCCTCGGCGAGGAAACCGGCACCGCCGCCCTCCTCGCCATCGACACCGAAGGCCGCGTCTACACCATCGACCACACCGGCGACTGGTACACCGGCCCCGACATCGACCACGCCCTGACCGCCCTCATCACCGGCATCCAGCCCGTACGCCTCACCGCCGGCTGACCCCCGCGCGCCCCCGCCTCACGCCGCCGGAATCACCGCCGACACCCGGAACCCACCCGCCTCCGTCGGCCCCGACACGAACACACCACCCAGCGCCACGACCCGCTCCCGCATCCCCACCAGGCCGTTCCCACCCGACGGCAGCCCCGCCGCCGACGCCGACGCCGGCTCCGGCGGCGGCTCGTTCTCCACCTGCATCGCGATCTCCGACACCCGGTGCGCCAGCCGCACATACGTCTTCGCACCCGCCGCGTGCTTGTGGACGTTCGTCAACGCCTCCTGCACCACCCGGTACGCCGTCTGCTCGACCTCCGCCGGATACGACCGCACCTCCCCCTCCACCGACAGATCCACCACCATCCCCGCGGCGGCCGACTGCCCGACCAACTCCTCCAGCTCCGACAGACACGGCCCCTCCGCCGCCCCCGCCTCGGCCGCCGCACGGGACACCGCCGCCCGCGACGCCGCCGCCTCGGCCGCCTCCCCCACCGCCGCCAACGGCACCCCCGACGCACGCCGCACCACGCCCTCACCCGCCCGCAGCACCCCGAGCATCTCCCGCAACTCCGTCAGCGCCTGCCGCCCCATGTCCCCCACCAGAGCCGCGTTCCGCACCGCCTTCTCCGGATCCTTCCGCGCCACCGCCTGCAACGCCGCAGCGTGCACCACCATCAGACTCACCCGGTGCGCCACCACGTCGTGCATCTCCCGCGCGATCCGCGTCCGCTCCTCGTTGCGCGCCCACTCGGCCCGCTCCTCCGCCCGCTCCGCGAGCAGCTGAAGCTCCCGCTCCAACGAATCCGCCCGCTCCCTGAGGCTCTCCATCAACCGCCGCCGCGCCCCCACGTACAACCCCAGCAGCACCGGCGGAGCCGTCAGCCCCAGCGCTGTCGTCACCGCCGCGAACGGCAGGAACCAGTCACCCAGCGTGAGATCACCGCGCGCCATGTCCTGCCGCACCCGCACGAACGTCACCACCGCCGTGCCCAGCAACGACATCCCCGACAACGCCCCGATCACCCGGCGCGGCAGCTCGCACGACGCCAGCGTGTACAGGCCGACGACACCCATCAGGAAGCCCATCTCGGCCGGCGTCACCGCGATCGCCACCAGCACCACGGCGATCGGCCACTTCCGCCGCACCAGCAGCACCGCACCGGCGATCAGCCCGAACACCAGGCCCACGGAGACCGGGATCCCCGCCTCCCGGGCGAACGGAACCCCCTCCGCGGCACACTCCGCGGCGGACAGCAGCGCGAGACCCCCGTCGAGCACCGCGCTGCGCCACCTGGCCCACCACCAGGGGCCGGTCAGGGCCCTGGCGTGCTCTTCCCCCGTCGTGGTCATGCCTCCAGCCTACGGGCGACGGGTGCGGCTTTTCCGGCGACTTTCACCTACCTCCACAGACCACACTCCGTAACCGAACGACATCGAAACCTCCCCCTATCCCTCGAACTGGTGAACCTTTCCCGTTCGACCCCGGAACCTCCCATTCCGGCCGGACGGTATGCCCATGGCACGGACATACGGCAAATACGCCGACTTCGAGGGACTGCGGGAACGGGCGGTGGCGCTGCGGCGGGAAGGACTGAGCCGGCGCCAGATCCGCGACCGGCTGCACGTCGACAACAACGACATCCTCAACCGCCTCCTGGCAGGCGAGCCGCCACCCGAGTGGACAAAGCGCCCCAACGCCAAGGACGACCTGCGGGACCGGGCGAGGCAGCTGCGCCTCCAGGGCTGGACGTACGACCGCATCCAGCTGGAGCTGGGGTGCTCCAAGAGCTCGATCTCGCTGTGGGTACGGGATCTGCCGAGGCCGGAGCGACGCGATCCGGCCGAGCAGGCGAAGCTCGCATCGCGAAAGAGGTGGGAACACGAGCTGGCGGTCCGTGACGAGGAGCGGCGCGAGACGAAGAAGGCGGCGAGAGAAGAGATCGGCGAAGTCTCCGAGCGCGAACTGTTCATCGCGGGTGTCGCCCTGTACTGGGCCGAGGGTTCGAAGGACAAACCGCACGCCCGCCGGGAGCGGGTCGTTTTCGTCAACAGCGACCCCGACATGATCCGCTTGTTCCTGGCCTGGCTGGATCTGGTGCGAGTGGAACGCGACCACGTGAGTTATCGGCTGATGATTCACGAGTCGGCCGACGTGGAGGACGCCGAGAAGTATTGGGCCGGCGTTGTCGGCGCCGGGCTCGACCGCTTCGGCAAAACCACCCTGAAGCGACACAACCCGAAGACCGTCCGCAAGAACACCGGCGAGAGTTATCGAGGGTGTCTCGTCATCATCGTGCGGCAAAGCGCCGGGCTGTACCGTCGCATTGAGGGCTGGTGGTACGGCATAGTAGGTGCTGCCACCGCGCCCGATCTAGGAAATCGGACATAGCGGTAATCCCGGGTCGTCTAAGGGCAAGACGTCAGATTTTGGCTCTGATTATGGGGGTTCGAGTCCTCCCCCGGGAGCACATCCTCAGTTCGGGTCCTGACCGGCAACACCGCGTCAGGGCCCGCCCCCATCTCCCCCACCCCTCCCCCCGGTATCCTGCGGCTGTCACCCACCCACCCCCAGCCGAAGGGCAACCCCGTGAGTGCCATCCGCCCGGCAGCCGTCGTCGTTCTCGCAGCGGGTGAGGGCACCCGTATGAAGTCGGCCACACCCAAGGTCCTGCACGAGATCTGCGGCCGCTCCCTCGTCGGCCATGTGCTGGCCGCAGCCCGCGCGCTGACCCCCGAGAACCTCGTCGTCGTGGTCGGTCACGCCCGCGAGCAGGTGAGCGCCCACCTCGCCGGGATCGACCCGGACACCAGGACCGCCGTGCAGGCGGAGCAGAACGGCACGGGGCACGCCGTGCGGATGGGCCTGGAGGAGCTGGGCGGTGCCGTGGACGGCACGGTCGTGGTGGTGTGCGGGGACACCCCGCTGCTGACCGCCGAGACGCTTCAGCGGCTCACCGGGACGCATCACGCGGACGGCAACGCCGTGACCGTGCTGACGGCCGAGGTGCCGGACGCGACCGGCTACGGCCGGATCGTGCGGGACGAGGCGACGGGTGCCGTCACCGCGATCGTGGAGCACAAGGACGCGACCGACGCGCAGCGCTCGATCCGGGAGATCAACAGCGGTGTGTTCGCGTTCGACGGGCAGTTGCTGGCGGACGCGCTGAAGAAGGTGCGCACGGACAACAGCCAGGGCGAGGAGTACCTGACGGACGTGCTCGGGATCCTGCGGGACGCCGGGCACCGGGTCGGCGCGTCGGTCGCGGCCGATCACCGGGAGATCGCGGGTATCAACAACCGGGTGCAGCTGGCCGAGGCGCGCCGCATCCTGAACGACCGGCTGCTGACGCGGGCGATGCTGGACGGTGTGACGGTGGTCGATCCGGCGACCACCTGGGTGGATGTGACCGTGTCGTTCGAGCGGGACGCGGTGGTGCATCCGGGTACGCAGCTGACCGGGTCGACGCATCTGGGCGAGGGCGCCGAGGTCGGGCCGAACAGCCGGCTGAGGGACACGCACGTGGGCGCGGGGGCGCGGGTGGACAACACGGTGTCGGACGGGGCGCGGATCGGCGCGGGGGCGAGTGTGGGGCCGTACGCGTATCTGCGTCCGGGTACCCGGCTGGGTGCGAAGGGCAAGATCGGGACGTACGTCGAGACGAAGAACGCGTCGATCGGGGAGGGCACGAAGGTGCCTCACCTGTCGTATGTGGGGGACGCGACGATCGGTGAGTACACGAACATCGGCGCGGCGAGCGTGTTCGTGAACTATGACGGGCAGGACAAGCATCACACGACGATCGGGTCGCACTGCCGGACGGGTTCGGACAACATGTTTGTGGCTCCTGTCACGGTCGGGGACGGTGCGTACACCGCCGCCGGGTCGGTGATCACGAAGGATGTGCCGCCGGGTTCGCTGGCCGTGGCCCGTGGCCAGCAGCGGAATATCGAGGGTTGGGTGGCCCGGAAGCGGCCGGGGAGCGCGGCGGCGAAGGCGGCCGAGGCGGTGTCCCGGCGTGGCGAGAGCGAGGACTGACCGGAAACGTGTGCGCCAAAGTCGGCGTACCGTGATAAGTGCACATCCGCACATGTGCACCCCGCACCCTTACCAGCTGATTCGGCCTCTCATGCCCAGCCGAGAGGTCGCCGAGCAGCCGGCTGGCTGAGACAACCTCTGAGGAGACTGTGCTGTGACCGGGATCAAGACGACCGGCGAGAAGAAGTTGATGTTCTTCTCCGGCCGCGCCCACCCCGAGCTTGCCGAGGAGGTCGCCCAGCAGCTGGGTGTCGGGGTCGTCCCGACGAAGGCCTTCGACTTCGCGAACGGTGAGATCTACGTCCGTTACCAGGAGTCGGCGCGTGGTGCGGACTGCTTTGTGATCCAGAGCCACACGGCTCCGATCAATCAGTGGATCATGGAGCAGTTGATCATGATCGATGCGCTGAAGCGGGCTTCGGCGCGGTCGATCACCGTCATCGTGCCGTTCTACGGTTACGCGCGGCAGGACAAGAAGCACCGGGGTCGTGAACCGATCTCGGCGCGTCTGATCGCGGATCTGATGAAGACGGCGGGTGCCGACCGCATCCTGACGGTGGATCTGCACACGGATCAGATCCAGGGCTTCTTCGACGGTCCGGTGGACCATCTGTTCGCGCTGCCGCTGCTGGCGGACTACGTGGGCAAGAAGGTGGACCGGGACAAGCTGACGGTGGTGTCCCCGGACGCGGGCCGGGTGCGGGTGGCGGACCGGTGGTGTGACCGGCTCGGTGCGCCGCTGGCGATCGTGCACAAGCGGCGTGACAAGGACGTGGCGAACCAGGTGACGGTCCACGAGGTCGTGGGCGAGGTCAAGGGCCGCGTGTGTGTGCTGGTGGACGACATGATCGACACCGGTGGCACGATCTGCGCGGCGGCCGACGCGCTGTTCGCGCACGGTGCGGAGGACGTCATCGTGACGGCGACGCACGGTGTGCTGTCGGGTCCGGCGGCGGACCGGCTGAAGAACTCGCGGGTGAGCGAGTTCGTGTTCACGAACACGCTGCCGACGCCGGCGGAGCTGGGCCGGGATCTGGACAAGATCACGGTGCTGTCGATCGCTCCGACGATCGCGAGTGCGGTGCGTGAGGTGTTCGAGGATGGTTCGGTGACGAGCCTCTTCGACGAGCAGTGAGGTTTCTGCTGCGCCGCGCCGCGGGTTAGCGGTTGATCGTTTTGAGTGCGGCCTCCCCCTCCGAGTAGACTGCCCGAGTTGCTCGGCGAGGGAGGCCGTACTCGTGTCTGCGAATACGGCGGTCCGTTATCGACGCGCTCTTCGTAGCAGGCCGTTCGTGGCCGGGTGACCACGTCCGTTCCGAGATCCTACGAGGAGTGATCCATATGTCCGAGGTGAAGCTCGCCGCCGAGACCCGCACCGAGTTCGGCAAGGGTGCGGCCCGTCGCATCCGCCGTGACAACAAGGTGCCGGTCGTTCTGTACGGCCACGGCTCCGAGCCGGTGCACCTGACCCTGCCGGGTCACGAGCTGCTGCTGGCGCTGCGTACGCCGAACGTCCTGATCTCCCTGGACATCGACGGCAAGACCAACGAGCTGGCGATTCCGAAGGCCGTGCAGCGTGACCCGCTGAAGGGCTTCCTGGAGCACGTGGACCTGCTGCTGGTCAAGCGTGGCGAGAAGGTCCAGGTCGAGATCCCGGTGCACACCGAGGGCGAGCTGGCCCCGGGTGGCAACCTGCTGGAGCACGTCCTGGACGCGCTGCCGGTCGAGGCCGAGGCCACGCACATCCCGGAGGCCGTGACCGTCTCCGTCGAGGGTCTGGAGGCCGGTGCCTCGATCCACGCCAAGGACATCACGCTGCCGAACGGCGTGTCGCTGGCCGTGGACGAGGACGCCGTCGTCATCCAGGTGCTGCAGGCGCAGGCCGAGGAGACCGAGGGCGAGTCCGCCGAGGGTGAAGAGGCCGCCGAGGCCTGAGCCTCGTAGTCGTCGTTTCGTCAGCCGCTGTTCCCGTGGGGGGCAGCGGCTGGCGCGTATCAAGGAGAGATGGACGTGACCACTCCCGCCAGTGCCCCCTGGCTGATCGTCGGGCTCGGCAATCCGGGGCCGGAGTACGCGATGAACCGGCACAATGTCGGCTTCATGGTGGTGGACCTGCTCGCGGAGCGGATCGGGGGGAAGTTCAAGCGGGCGGGCAAGGCGCAGGCGCAGGTGCTGGAGGGCCGGGTGGGTCCGGCCGGGCCGGCGAGCCGCCGGGTGATCCTGGCGAAGCCGATGTCGTTCATGAATCTGTCCGGTGGTCCGGTGAACGCGCTGCGGGATTTCTACAAGGTTCCGGTGGGGAACATCGTGGCGGTCCATGACGAGCTGGACATCGACTACGGCACGCTGCGGCTGAAGCTGGGCGGCGGGGACAACGGGCACAACGGTCTGAAGTCGATGACGAAGGCGATGGGGCCGGATTATCACCGGGTGCGGTTCGGGATCGGCCGGCCGCCGGGGCGGATGCAGGTGGCCGATTTCGTGCTGAAGGACTTCTCGTCGGCGGAGCGCAAGGAGCTGGACTACTTCGTGGACCGTGCGGCGGACGCGGTGGAGTGCCTGGTGGGCGAGGGGCTGGAGCGGGCGCAGAGCGCGTACAACTCGTGAGGGCCGGGTGCGGGTGGGCGGGGTGTCGTACAACTCGTGACTTGTCCGCCCAGGCCGGCCGCCGGAGTTGACCGCTCGCAGGGGTATGGCCAATGATCCCGGCCATGCCTGCCACCGCCAGTACCGCTCGTCAGGCGTCCGGGACCGCGTTGCGGTTCGGCCGGGTCGCCGTGATGGGTGCGCTCGCCGCGCTGATCCTGTTCGCCGGGGTGTGGGGTTCCTGGGGGACCGCACAGCACGTGATGCTGGCGAAGGGGCGTGAGTCCGGCACGGTGCGGGTGACGCGGTGTGCCGGGGACGTCTGTACGGGGCCGTTCACGCCGGCGTCGGCGGGGGGACGGGCCCGTGCCGGTGTGGAGCTGGACAGGTCGGTGGCGGTGCGCGCGGGGGCGGTGTACGACGTGGTGCTGAAGCCCGGTACGGGGGAGGCGGTGCGGTCGGGTCCGGCGGGGATCCTGCTGGCGTGGCTGCCGCTGGGCGGGGCGCTGCTGCTGGCGTCGGTGGTGGTCGCGGGCGGGATGCGGCTGACGCGGCCGGCGTGGGTGCTGGGGCTGGCCGGTGCGGGGCTGCTGACGGCGGCGTTCGTGGCGGTGCAGTGAGCCGAGCCGGGAGAAGGGGGTGCCCCCGGGGTCGTACGACCTCGGGGGCACCCTTTTTCGCGGGTTTCCGGCCGGTGATGATCAGCCGGTGTTGCGCAGGCCCGCCGCCACGCCGTTGACGGTGAGGAGCAGGGCGCGGGAGAGCAGCGGGTCGGGGGTGACGCCGGCCGCGACCGCGTCGCGCTGCCGCTTGAGCAGGGCGACCTGGAGGTAGGAGATGGGGTCCAGGTAGGCGTCGCGGATGGCGAAGGTCTGCTTGAGGACGGGCTGGGCGTCCAGCAGTTCCTTCTCGCCGGTGACCTTCAGGACCTCGGCGACGGTCAGCTCGTGTTCGGCCTGGATGGTGTCGAAGACGTGCTTGAGCTCGTCGGGGACGAGGGTGTCGACGTAGTGCCGGGCGATCCGCAGGTCCGTCTTGGCGAGGGTCATCTCGACGTTGGAGATGAAGTTGCGGAAGAAGTGCCACTCCTGGTGCATCTCGTCGAGCACGGTGTCCAGACCGGCCTCGCGCAGGGCCTTCAGGCCGGAGCCGACGCCGAACCAGCCGGGGACGATCTGCCGGGACTGGGTCCAGCCGAACACCCAGGGGATGGCGCGCAGGCCGTCGAGCGAGACGCCGGAGCCGGGGCGGCGGGAGGGCCGGGAGCCCAGGTGCAGGTCGGCGAGCTGGTCGACCGGCGTCGACGCGAGGAAGTACGTCGGCAGGTCCGGGTCCTCGACCAGGCGGCGGTAGGCGGCGTGGGCGGCGTCGGAGACGACGTCCATGGCCGCGTCCCAGCGGGCGAGGGCCTCGTCGGACTGACGGGGGGCGGTGTGCAGGGCGGAGGCCTGCAGGGTGGCCGCGACCGTCAGTTCCAGGTTCTCCCGGGCGAGGGAGGGGATGAGGTACTTGTCGGAGATGACCTCGCCCTGCTCGGTGACCTTGATCTCGCCTTCCAGGGTGCCCCAGGGCTGGGCGAGGATGGCGTCGTGGGAGGGGCCGCCGCCGCGGCCGACGGTGCCGCCGCGGCCGTGGAAGAGGCGCAGCCGGACGCCGTAGCGGTGGGCGACGTCGCGCAGCCGGCGCTGGGCGCGGTGGATCTCCCACTGGCTGGTGGTGATGCCGCCGAACTTGGAGGAGTCGGAGTAGCCGAGCATGACCTCCTGGACGTCGCCCCGGAGCGCGACCAGGCGCCGGTAGGACGGGTCGGAGAGCATGTCCTCCAGGATGGTGTCGGCGGCCTTCAGCTCGTCGGTGGTCTCCAGCAGGGGGACGATGCCGATCTTCGCCCAGCCGGCGTGCAGGTCGATGAGGCCGGCCTCGCGGGCGAGGACGGTGGCGGCGAAGACGTCGTCGGCGCCCTGGCACATGGAGATGATGTAGGACTCGATGACCTCGGGGCCGAAGACCTCCAGGGCCTTCTTGACCGTCTGGAAGACGCCGAGGGTCTTCTGTCCGGCGGCGTCGACGGGGGCCGGGGTGGGGGCGAGCGGCCTTCTGGAGCGCAGTTCCTTGGCGAGGAGCTTGGCCCGGTACTCGCGGGGCATGTCGGCGTAGCGCCAGGACTCCTCGCCGAGCCGGTCGAAGAGCTGGCCGAGGGCGTGGTGGTGGGCGTCGGCGTGTTCGCGGACGTCCATGGTGGCGAGCTGGAGGCCGAAGGCGGCCAGGGTGCGGATGGTGCGGGCCAGGCGGCCGTCGGCGAACAGGCCGCCGCGGTGTTCGCGCAGGGAGGCCTGGATGATCCTGAGGTCCTTCAGCAGCTCGGCGGTGCCGAGGTAGTCGCGGCCGTCCTCGTGCGGGGTGCCCTTGGCGAGGCGCTGCTTGGTGTTGACCAGCTTCTGCCGGACGCAGGTGGCCTTGAGCCGGTAGGGCTCCTCGGCGTTGAGGCGCTTGTAGCGGGGGCTGATCTCGGGGAGCAGCTCGAGGTCCTGCTGGAGGGAGTCGAGCAGTTCCCGGGTGGCTCCGGTGTAGCGGATGGAGTTGGAGAGCAGGCCGCGCAGTTCGTCGATCGTCTCCAGGGCGTCGTTGATGCCGTGTTCGTGCTGGAGGATCAGGATGTCCCAGGTGACCTGGGGGGTGACGTTGGGGTTGCCGTCGCGGTCGCCGCCGATCCAGGTGCCGAAGGTGAGCGGGCGGGTGTCGTCGGGGAGCTTGACGCCGACGCGCTCGAGTTCGGCGGTGAGGTCCTCCAGGACGTCGCCGACGGCGCCGGCGTGCAGTTCGTCCAGGTAGTAGATGGCGTTGCGGGCCTCGTCGGCGGGTTCGGGGCGTACGACGCGCAGCTCGTCGGTCTGCCAGACGAGGTCGATGTTCTCGGCGAGGCGGACGTCGTGGCGGCGGCGGTCGCTGTCGAGGACGGGGGTGTCCAGGAGGGCCGCGATGCGCCGCAGCTTGTTGAGCACGGACCGGCGGGCGGCCTCGGTGGGGTGGGCGGTGAAGACCGGGCGGACGTTGAGGTTCTGCACGGTCTGGCGCAGGTGCTCGGGGTCGGCGTCCTTGAGCCGGTCGGCGGTGCGGGCGAGCAGGCCGCCCTCGGCGGCACGGCGGGCGCGCAGCTCGCGGCCGCGGTGCACCTGCTCGGTGACGTTGGCGAGGTGGAAGTAGGTGGAGAAGGCGCGGACCAGCTTGGCCGCGGTCTCCAGTTCGGTGCCACGCAGCAGCTCGGCGGCGGCTTCGCCGTCCTCGCGGGTGAGGCGGCGGACCTTCTCGACCAGTTCGAGGAGTTCGGGGCCCTCCTGCCGGACGAGGGTCTCGCCCAGGAGGTCGCCCAGCCGGCGGATGTCGGCGCGCAGCTCGCTGCTGGTTGTGGTGGTCTGGTCGTCGGCACTGCTCACAGGTTGCGGCTCCTTGCAGTGTTGAAGCTCGGCTGGCGGGGAACCCGGCCGGCCACCGCGCGGCGGGGCGCCGCATACGGGCCGTGGCGTCCGGGAAGGAAACTTCAGCGGACCGCGCTGTCCGACCGTTTCCAAGGATAGGTGGCGATGTGGACGCGCAGGGTCTGGGGCTCTTGCCGCGGCATGACGCACTGCCATACTTACGATGCCGTAGGTTACGGAACCGTAGGGAAGTACCGTCGAGTCCCGTCCGGTCCCGGCTGCCCCGGCATTCCGACTCGACTCTCGACCCCACAGGGGACGCGTATGACCTCAAGCTCCGATGTGATCGCCGAGGCCCGTGAGGCCACCGACACGGCTGCTCCCTCCGCCACGCTGGGCGGTGAGCAGAAGCGTTCGATCGAGCAGATCACGCTGCTGCTCTTCATCACCGTGCCGTTCCTGGCGCTGGTGGCGGCGGTGCCGCTGGCCTGGGGATGGGGGGTGAGCTGGCTCGATCTGGGCCTGCTGGTGTTCTTCTACTTCCTCGGCTGCCATGGGATCACGATCGGTTTCCACCGGTATTTCACCCATGGCTCGTTCAAGGCCAAGCGGCCGCTGCGGATCGCGCTGGCGATCATGGGGTCGCTGGCGGTGGAGGGGCCGGTGGTGCGGTGGGTCGCCGATCACCGCAAGCATCACAAGTTCTCCGACGCCGAGGGCGACCCGCACTCCCCGTGGCGGTTCGGGGAGACGGTTCCGGCGCTGATGAAGGGCCTGTGGTGGGCGCACATCGGCTGGATGTTCGACGAGGAGCAGACCCCGCAGGACAAGTACGCCCCGGATCTGATCAAGGACCCGGCCATCCGGGCGATCTCCCGGCAGTTCGTGATGTGGACGCTGGTGTCGCTGCTGCTGCCGCCGCTGATCGGCGGTCTGGTGACGATGTCGTGGTGGGGCGCGTTCACCGCGTTCTTCTGGGGTTCACTCGTGCGGGTGGCGCTGTTGCACCATGTGACGTGGTCGATCAACTCGATCTGCCACGCGGTGGGCAAGCGGCCGTTCAAGTCGCGGGACCGTTCGGGCAACGTGTGGTGGCTGGCGATCCTGTCCTGCGGCGAGTCCTGGCACAACCTGCACCACGCCGACCCGACCTCGGCGCGGCACGGGGTGATGCGCGGCCAGCTGGACTCCTCGGCGCGGTTCATCCGCTGGTTCGAGCTGCTGGGCTGGGCGTATGACGTGCGCTGGCCGTCACGCTCGCGTATCGATTCGCGGCGGAACACCGGCGATGGCGGCTCCCGGCGCCGGAGGGAACCCGCCGAGGCGGCATGATTGACGCCGTGGCGACCGACTCCAGCAGCACTTCAGGCAACGACAAGCAGCGGCGGACCCGCCGGACCCGTATGACCGGTGCCGAGCGCCGCCAGCAGCTGCTGGAGATCGGTCGCACCCTCTTCGCGGCGAAGGGCTTCGAGGGCACGTCGGTGGAGGAGATCGCGGCGAAGGCCGGGGTGTCCAAGCCGGTGGTGTACGAGCACTTCGGCGGGAAGGAGGGGCTGTACGCGGTGGTGGTGGACCGGGAGATGCGGCGCCTGCTGGACATGGTGACCGGCTCGCTGACCGCCGGCCATCCGCGTGAGCTGTGCGAGCAGGCGGCGTTCGCGCTGCTGGACTACATCGAGGAGTACACGGACGGGTTCCGCATCCTGGTCCGTGACTCGCCCATCCCGCAGTCCACGGGGTCCTTCGCGTCCCTGATCTCCGATATCGCGACCCAGGTGGAGGACATCCTGGGCCGCGAGTTCAAGTCGCGGGGCTTCGATCCGAAGCTGGCCCCGCTCTACGCCCAGGCGCTGGTCGGGATGGTGGCGCTGACCGGGCAGTGGTGGCTGGACGTGCGCCGGCCGAAGAAGGCGGAGGTGGCGGCGCACCTGGTGAACCTGGCGTGGCACGGCCTGGACGGCCTGGAGCAGAAGCCACGGTTGATAGGCCACCGCAAGGCGTAGGGCGTGAACTCGGTTCACAGCCCCCTTTCTCGGCGTTCCCATTCACAGCGCCCTCATCACAACGTTCCCTTCACAGCACC
Organism: Streptomyces sp. WELS2; assembly: GCF_013870595.1. Classification (GTDB taxonomy): domain Bacteria; phylum Actinomycetota; class Actinomycetes; order Streptomycetales; family Streptomycetaceae; genus Streptomyces. The sequence continues at coordinate 17,551 of NZ_JACBWZ010000042.1, forward strand.
TCCGTCACAGCGCCTCCGTCACAGCGCCTCCGTCACAGGGGTCGCTTCACAGCGACCGCGAACAGGCGGCGGAACGGCAGGACCGTGCCGTAGGCGGCGCTCGGGTAGGCGGTGCGCAGCAGGGTGCGGTACTCGGCGAGGAACGCCTCGCGCGCCTCGGGGTCGTCGGCGAGCGCGGTGAGGGCGGGCCGCAGCGCGGTGCCCTTCGCCCAGTCGAGCACCGGGTCCTCGCCCCGGAGGACGTGCTGGTAGGTGGTCTGCCACACATCGGTCTCGCAGCCCAGGCGGGCGAGGCGGTCCAGGTAGAAGCCGGGGGTGTGCACCGAGTCGGTGGCGCGTGTGGCGCCGGCGAGGCGGGAGCGCCAGCGGGGGGTGGCGGCGAGGTCGCGCAGCAGGGTGTGCAGCGGGGCGCCGAGGTTGTCGGGGACCTGGAAGGCGAGGGCGCCGCCGGGCGTGAGGGCCGAGGTCCAGTCGGCGAACCGGTCGGCGTGGCCCGGCACCCACTGCAGGGTGGCGTTGGAGACGATCAGGTCGTACGGCTCCCCGGGCGTCCAGGTCCGTGCGTCGGCGTGGGCGAAGTCCAGCCGGCCGCCGCCTTCCGTGGGGCCCTCGTGGTCGGCGCGGGCCCGGTCGAGCATCTCGGGGGAGTTGTCGTACCCGGTGACGCGGGCGGTGGGCCATCGTCCGGCGAGCAGGGCGGTGACGTTGCCGGGGCCGCAGCCGAGGTCGGCGACGCGGGGGCGGTCGCGGGGCGGGTCCGGAAGGCGCGCGAGGAGGTCGGTGAAGGGGCGGGTGCGGTGGCCGGCGTGGCGGAGGTACTGGGCGGGGTCCCAGCGGGGTGTGGTCATGGGTCCACTGTCCCCCGCAAAGTATCTCCACTTCAAGAGGCTCGACATCAAGAGACTTCACGTCGACACAACCACTACACTGATCTCCATGGAGGACGAGGTCGATCGGCTGGTCGCAGCGTGGCGCCGGGAGCGCCCGGACCTCGACGTGGAGCCGCTGGAAGTGCTGAGCCGGGTGAGCCGACTCGCCCGGCATCTGGACCGTGCCCGCCGGCTCGCCTTCTCCGAGCACCAGCTGGAGCCCTGGGAGTTCGACGTGCTGACCGCGCTGCGGCGCGCGGGCACGCCGTACCAGCTCTCCCCCGGCCAGCTGCTGACGCAGACCCTGGTCACCTCGGGCACGATGACCAACCGCATCGACCGGCTGGCGAAGAAGGGCCTGGTGGAGCGGCTGCCCGACCCCAGCGACCGCCGTGGCGTGCTGGTCCGGCTGACCGACGAGGGCCGGGACCGCGCGGACCAGGCGCTGGCGGGACTGCTGGAGCAGGAGCGGGCGATCCTGGCCGAGCTGTCCCGGGCCCAGCGCGCGGAACTGGCCGGGCTGCTACGCCAGCTGACCGCCCCGTTCGACAACATCCCCGGCTAGGTCCACCGGCCCCACCCCGGCCCGCCGGGCGAGCGCGACGGCCGCCAGCGTGGAGTGGACGCCCAGCTTGCCCAGGACGTTCTGCATATGGGTGCGGACGGTGTGCGGGGAGAGGAACAGCCGCTCGGCGACGGCCTTGCGGCCCAGCCCGGCGACCATGCAGCGCAGCACCTCCCGCTCCCTGGGGGTGAGGGACTCCACCAGCCGCTCGCTCTCGGTGCGGTGCCGGCGGGCCGCCGTCAGCTCCTTGAGCACCCCGGTGAGCAGCGCGGGCGGCAGATGGGTCTCGTCGCGCAGCACACCCCGTATCACCGTCAGCAGCCGGGACAGCGAGGAGTCCTTGGCGACCCAGCCGGAGGCGCCGGCCTGGAGGGCGAGGGCCGCGCGGCGCTGCTCGGCGTCGACGCCCTGCGCGACATCCCGTAC
>NZ_JACBWZ010000420.1 GCF_013870595.1 Streptomyces sp. WELS2
CCGGGCGCGGCGGCACCGCGAACGAGCGGCTGGACCCGGTGGAGCGGGTCGCGCTGGCCTCCCGGGTGCGCACCCGCGCGGTGCGCCTGGAGGGGCGCTGGTGGCGGGAGAACGCGGGCCCGCTGGTCGGCCACCGGGCGCTGTCCGGGGCGCCGGTGGCGCTGCTGTGGCGGCGCGGCGGCTACGTTGCCGTCCACCCGGGCACCGGCCGCGAGACACCGGTCGGGAAGGACAACGCCGGGGAGTTCGAGCCGCGGGCGGTGATGTTCTACCGGCCGCTGCCCGACAAGCCGCTCTCCCCGCTCGGGCTGCTGCGGTTCAGCCTCCGCGGGACCCGCGGCGACCTGCTGAACCTGCTGCTCGCGGGTCTGGTGACGGTGGCCATCGGCGCGCTGGTGCCGGTCGCGACCGGCAAGGTGCTCGGCGAGTACGTGCCGAGGGCCGAGGAGGGCCTGATCGTCCGGGTGTGCCTGGCGGTGATGGTGAGCGGGGTGGTCGCGGCGGCGTTCACGCTGCTGGAGAACCTGTCCATCCTGCGCCTGGAGGGCCGTATCGAGGCGGCGCTGCAACCGGCCGTGTGGGACAGGCTGCTGCGGCTGCCCACGCGGTTCTTCACCCGGCGTTCGACCGGTGAGCTGGCCAGCGCGGCGATGGGCATCAGCGCGATCCGCCGGCTGCTGGCGGGCGTCGGCCCGGTCGTCGCCCAGTCGGTGACGGTGGGCGCGATGAACCTGGGGCTGCTGCTGTGGTACAGCGTGCCGATGGCGCTCGCGGCGGTCGGGATGCTGATCGTCGTCGCGGCGGTGTTCGCGGGGCTCGGGCTGTGGCAGGTGCGCTGGCAGCGGCGGCTGGTGGTGCTCGGCAACAAGCTCAACAACCAGGCGTTCCAGACCCTGCGCGGGCTGCCCAAGCTGCGGGTGGCGGCGGCCGAGAACTACGCCTACGCGGCCTGGGCCCGCGAGTTCGCGCGCGGCCGGGAGCTCCAGCAGAAGGTCGGCCGGATCAAGAACCTGACCACGGTCCTGGGCGCGGTCTACCTCCCCGTCTGCACCCTGCTGATGTTCATGCTGCTGGCGGGCCCGGCCAAGGGCGCGATGTCGGCGGCGGACTTCCTGACCTTCAACACCTCGGTGACCATGCTGCTGACCTCGGTCACCCAGCTGACCGGAGCGTTCGTGTCGTCGGTGGCGGCGCTGCCGCTGTTCGAGGAGATCAAGCCGGTGCTGGACGCCAGGCCCGAGGTCCGGGCGGCGAGCACCCGTCCGGGTCCGCTGTCGGGCGCGCTGGAGGCCCGCCGGCTGTCCTTCCGGTACGCCGACGACGGCCCGCTGGTCCTGGACGACGTGTCCTTCGCGGTGCGGCCCGGCGAGTTCGTGGCGGTCGTCGGCCCGAGCGGCTGCGGCAAGTCCACGCTGCTGCGCCTGCTCATCGGCTTCGAGCGGCCGGTCTCCGGCAGCGTCCTGTACGACGGCCAGGACCTGGCGGCGCTGGACCAGTCCGCGGTGCGCCGCCAGTGCGGGGTCGTCCTGCAGCACGCGCAGCCGTTCTCCGGGTCCATCATGGACGTCATCTGCGGCGCGGAAGCGTACACGCCGGAGGAGGTGATGGCGGCGGCCGAACTGGCGGGCCTCGCGGAGGACATCCAGCGGATGCCGATGGGGTTGCACACCATCGTCGCGGGCAACGGCGCGATCTCGGGCGGGCAGCGGCAGCGCCTGATGATCGCCCAGGCCCTGATCCGGCGCCCGCGGATCCTCTTCCTCGACGAGGCGACCAGCGCCCTGGACAACGACACCCAGCGCGTCGTCATCGACAGCACCCGCAAGCTGAACGCCACCCGGATCGTGATCGCCCACCGGCTGTCGACCGTCCTGGACGCCGACCGGGTGATCGTGATGGAGGAGGGCAGGATCGTCCAGCAGGGCAGCCCCGCCGAACTCCTCGCGGACACCGGCGGCCGGCTGCACGAACTGGTGCGCCGGCAGCTCGCCTGAGACCCGGTCCGCCGACGCGGTCCGAGGTCGTCTTACGGCGCGGGGAGCGGGCCGGGCCCGTCGGTAAATGGCTCGACAGCGGTGGCGGTGATCGTGGAGGCTTCGCGTGATGACCAGAGTTGACGACACGCCGCCCGCGTGGGACGAGCGCACCCAGCTGACCACGTTCCTCGACTACGTACGTGACACCGCCCGCGCCAAGTGCGCCGGCGTCTCCGCGGAGAACGCCCGCAAGGCGCTTCTGCCGGGCTCGCCGCTGATGACGGTGAGCGGGTTGATCAACCACCTGCGCTGGGTCGAGTACCACTGGTTCCAGGTGGTCTTCCTCGGCGAGGAGGACCGGGGCCCCTGGACCGAGGAGGACCCCGACCGCGAGATGCGCATCGCGGTCGACTTCCCGCTCCCGCAGTTGCTCGACGAATACGCCGGGCAATGCGCCCGCTACCGCGAACTCGTCGCCGGGACCCCCCTCGACCAGAAGGCCCGGCGTACCGTCCGCGACGGCCTCCACGTCGACCTGCGCTGGATCCTCCTCCACCTCGTCGAGGAGACGGCCCGCCACAACGGCCACCTGGACATCCTGCGCGAGATGCTCGACGGCACGACCGGCTGCTAGCCCCGGCGCGGACCACGGGCGGAGCCGGCTCGCTGCAGTACTGCGTATAGGCACTGCTTGCGGCATCTGCGCCAACCAAGCTCCGCTCGGCCGTCGCGCACACTGCCCGATCCAGTCCCGGTGGACGCCTCGCGAGGTCGCCTTCTCGCTTCACTCGCCCGTGACGGCCGGGCCACTGCTTCGGACAGAAGCGTGACGACGTATTTGATCACCGGTGGTTCTCCGTTGCCGGCAACCGGCCAGTCAGGTCATCCGCCCGGCCAAACCCGGCAGCGACCGGCCGGTTTCCCGCGCGCGCCCCGACCAGGTTCAAGTGTGCGCCGACCACCGCAGCAGTCCGCCTATGGCTCCGCCTGTGATCTACGAGGCACCCTGTGGTTCTAGAGTTTCCCTGTGGACGTCAACAGCTGGTTCGAGGTCGAGGACCCGGAGGAGTACGGCGAGGAGCCCTGGGACTTCGACGAGGCCGAACTCGCCTTCCTGGCAGCCCTGCGAGCCCGGGCCGCTGACTGGCAGGTGCCCTGGGCTCCAAGCCAGGTCGGACGGCCCGAGGACGAATCGTCGCTCCTTGTCCACATCAGTCTTCTCGATGAGGCACGCCGACTGGTGCTCGCCAAGTGGGCCGTGCACTTTTACGGCACACACGTGCTGGCCGGGAAAGTCTGTGACCAGCTCTTCAACCTTCACGAGTCGCCCGAGCACGGCTTCTTCCGGGCCTCCGGCACGGTCGAGGAGCTCGCGGAGCGGTGCGCCGGCTGGTTCGAGAGCCTATTGAGCCGCCCTGTCGTCCGCGTCGAATGGCCGTTCAAGGACGGGAAGCATGCGACCCACTGGGAGTTCGCCGACACAGGCGAGATCCTCGCGAAGCGCGGCTCCGTCCCCGCCGACGGCTCATCCCCGGCCCACCGCCTGCCGGCCCGTCCCTGATCCGCCGGACACTGCCTTGACGCGCCCCACCGGTCCTCGCCCGGATAGACCCGGCCCATGCCCCCTGCCCCAGCTGGGAAAGTCTGCAGTCCGCCCGGAACTCGGGAAAGACTGCACGCCGTGCTGAGCCGGGCAAGGGCGACGTGTCCCCCCGGCCATCATTGCCCACAGCAACCGAGTGGGGAACCAAGAGCAGCACCGGCCGATTTCACGGAACCTCATCGACGTACCGGTTTGCCCGAGCGGTGACGCCAAGCGCTCGCCTGGCGCAGCGCTTCTTGCGGGCGCCGATGAACACCGGCGCCGGCAGCCGGCGGGAGGCGGCATGGGACGCCCCCGAAGTTCGGCTAACGCTCGTCCCGCCCCCCGTCCCCCTCCCCGTGCTCCGGCTCGTGGTGGGAGGGCATCCAGTGGTGTTCGGTGAACCAGCGGCCGAACAGGGCGCCGCCGTAGATGACGAAGCCGACGCCGATCAGCCAGGACTCCACCACGAGGACGGTGCCGACGGCGCCGTAGCTGAGGGCGTTGGTGACGATGAGCGGAGTGAACACCAGGTAGGAGAAGGCCCGCAGGCCGATCAGGCCGATGACGGTGGCCACCGCGCCCGGCAGCAGCGCCCGCCAGCGCACCTGGCCGCCCAGCAGGAAGCGCTGTCCCCACCAGAAGAACAGCACACCGCTCACCGTCGACAGGGTGATCCGCTGCCCGCCGTGCAGCGTGGTCTTCGTCGCCGCCTCCTGGTAGAGGTACGCGGTCAGCACCACCAGCCAGGTCGCCTGCCGCCACACCCGGTGCCAGGGGCCGGACGCCAGCCCCCAGATCCTTTCGTAGGCGTTCTGCACGCTGCCGCCGAAGGCCACGCCGAACACGGCGAGCAGGACGCCGCTGAGGACGCTGGTGGTGCCGATGACCTTGCGGGGCGGGCTGATGACGTCGGTGACCGCGTGCGCGGAGCGGCCGGACAGGCCCATGCCGTCGGTGAGCCAGGAGGCGAAGCCGCCGCGCACCAGGGGGTCGGCCGCGGCGACCACGATCAGCAGCGGCGCCAGCGTCACCAGGGCCAGGGTGGCGAACCCCATGGCCCGGTGCATCAGCTCCAGCTCCCGCCCGTGCTCGAACAGGGCCCGGACCCGCAGCCACCGCCACGCGCGGTGCAGGCCGCGCCGCAACCGCCTCACGGCTCCTCCCGTGCTCGCCGCCGACCCGTCGTACCGCTGTCTCCAGCCTGGCACGTGCCGGGCGGCTCGCAGCCGCAGGGCGGGCACCGGCACGGCGGGGTGGTGCGCACGGGTGACCCGGCCGGCCGGTGGGCGGTTTGGGCGCCGCCACCGCGGAGAAACGTCAATCCGTGCGGAGCACCGACCACGAGGCGCAGGGCGGCCGGCGGCGGACCCTGATCGTCAGCGCGAGCATGGGAGCCGGTCACGACACCGTGGCCGCCGAACTCGCGCGCCGGGCCGAGGCCCGCGGCGAACGGGCCCACGTGGTCGACGTGCTGCGGCTGCTGCCGTACGGCCTGGGCACCGGACTGCGCCGTGGCTACCAGGCCTCGGTGCGCCACCTGCCCTGGGTGTACGCCGGGATCTACGACGCGTTCCTGCGCGAGGGGCGCGGCCCGCGGCCCAGCGGGGTGCCGCTGGCCCGGCTCGCCGGGGACCGGCTGACGGACCTGGTGGACCGGCTGCGCGCCGACGTGGTGGTGTCCGTCTTCCATCTGGCCGCGCAGCTCACCGGGCATCTGCGGGCCCGGGGGGCACTGCGGGTGCCCAGCGCCGTGTTCCTGCTGGACTTCGCGGTGCACCGGCAGTGGCTGCACCCGGGCAACGACCGGTATCTGTGCCTGACGGATCCGGCGGCGGCGCAGGTGCGCCGGGCGCTCGG
>NZ_JACBWZ010000421.1 GCF_013870595.1 Streptomyces sp. WELS2
AGGGGGCCTTCGTGTCGGTGTTGGGCCGAACGGGTGACTTGGCGTAAGAATTGGCTGGTGGCCCTTGCGCACGACCAGTTCCGCACCCTCGCCCGCGAGGCTGGTGCGGAACTGGTCGTGCGCAAGGGCCAGTACGGTCCCTGGCACCCCGGCCGGTGCGCCGAGCTGGTGGTCGTCGCCGACGGCGCCGAGCGGGTCGTCGGCCACGCGGGCGAACTGCACCCGCGGGTCGTGAAGGCCCTGGGTCTGCCCGAGCGCACCTGCGCGATGGAGCTGGACCTGGACGCCCTGGAGGCGGCGGGCGACGGCGTTCCGCAGGCCCCCGGTATCTCCACGTTCCCGGTCGCCACGCAGGACGTCGCCCTCGTCGTCGACAAGCCGGTCCCGGCCGCCGAGGTCGAGGCTGCGCTGCGCGAGGGCGCGGGCGAACTGCTGGAGTCCATCCGGCTGTTCGACGTCTACGAGAACGCCGAGCAGCTGGGCGAGGGCCGCAAGTCGCTCGCGTACGCGCTGCGGTTCCGGGCGGGCGACCGGACGCTGACCGTGGACGAGGCGTCTGCCGCGCGGGACGCCGCGGTCGCCCTCGCGGGCGAGCGGACGGGCGCGGTGCTGCGCGGCTGAGCGCGGGTGGGGTCCGTGCCTTCGGGGCACCGACCCCCCCCGGATAAATGCGGGTTGACTGACGGTCGGATCACTCATTCGAGTGGGAACTCGGGGTGATCCGGTCCGCTCGGGTCCTTCCCTCGACAGAATCGGACCGGCCTTTCGGGGTCGGTCCGTCTGCTCTGTCAGGCCCACATGGGGGACCACAGGCATGATCCGCATCAAGGCACGGGCGCCCACCGGGCGGGCAACCGTACTGCCCACCGTCTGGGGAGCCGTCGCGGTCGGCTACAAGTTCGGCTGCCCGCTCGCCCAGCAGAACGGCCTCGGGGCGCGCATCGTCACCAGCGCCGTGTTCTTCGCCGTCGGCACCGGCCTCGTCCTGCACGTCCGCCGCACCCTGCTCCGGGAGTTGCGGATCGCCCGGAAGGTGGCGCGCACCGCGCAGGACGTCGTGCTGCGTCCGCCGCCGCCCCGGGTGGACGGGATCGATGTCGCCGCCGCCCAGCTCTCCGCCGACCGGGGCGCGAGTGTGGGCGGCGATCTGTACGAGGCCATCGCCACCGAGCACGGCGTCCGCGTGGTGATGGGGGACGTACGGGGGCACGGCCTGGCCGCCCTCGGCACCGTCGCCGCGCTGCTCGGCAGCTTCCGCGAGGCCGCCCACGACGAGGCCCGGCTGGACCGGGTGCTGCGCCGGCTGGACCGAGCCCTCGCCCGCCACCTGCGCGAACGCGCCCGCGCCGAGCACCCGGCACACGGCGGCAGCGAGCCGGAGACCCCGGTCGCGGAGGAGTTCGTCACCGTGCTGCTCCTGGAGATCGGCCCGGACGGCGAGGTACGCGCCCTCAACTGCGGCCATCCCTGGCCCTATCTGCTCAGCGGTACGGCGGTCGGCCCGCTCTCGCACCTCGATCCGCTCCCGCCGCTCGGGCCGTTCCCGCTGCCGGCCGAGCTGACCGCCCGGTCCTGCGGCCGGCTGCTGCCGGGGGAGTCGCTGGTGCTGTTCACCGACGGGGCGGAGGAGGCGCGGGATGCGCGGGGACGGTTCTTCCCGCTGCCGAAGGTGCTGGCGGAGGCGGTGCGGGGGCAGCCGGTCACCCCGCACACGGTCCTGCGCACGGTCCTGCGCGCCCTCCTCGACCACACCGGCGGCACCCCCGCCGACGACGTGGCGCTGATGGTGCTGTGCAACGCCCGCGGCCCCCGGCCCCGGGCGGCGGCCACGGAGCCCGGCGCCCGGTTCACACCCCGTGTGAAGGCGGAACCACTACGCTGACGGCACCAGGCCACCCGGGGGGCATCCCATGCAGCCCAACACTCTGCTCGACGCGATCCTGGACGAGGCGGGGATCTCGCACGCCGGACTCGCCGCCCACGTCAACCAGGCGGGCCGCGCCCGCGGTCTCGCGCTGCGGTACGAACACACCGCCGTGGCACGCTGGCTGAAGGGCCAGCGGCCCCGCGGCCAGGTGCCCGACCTGATCTGCGAGGTACTGGCGGCCCGGCTGCACAGACCGGTCACGCTGGACGACATCGGGCTCGGCGTGCCCGGCGGGCCGAGCAGCCCGCACGCCGGTTCGCTGGGCGGGTTCGTGGAGCGGGCCACCGCCCTGTGGCGGTCGGACGAGCAGCAGCGGCCCCATGTGCTGGACGCCCCCGCGGTCACCGGCACCCCGGCCGTGATGCCGGTGTGGGAGTGGGAGAACCCGCCCGAGGACGTGGACGTCTCCCGGGGCGGCCGGCAGCAGGTCACCGCGTCCGACATCGAGGTGCTGCGGGCCGCCCGGGCGCACTACGAGCAGATGTACCGCAAGGCCGGCGGGATGGCGACCCGCACCCGGGTCGTCGGCTTCCTCAACGCCGAGGCCGCGCCGCTGCTGCGGGGCAGCTACACCGACGCCACCGGCCGCCGGCTGCACCGCGCCACGGGCGCGCTGGTGGCGATCGCGGGCATCTGCGCGTACGACTCCGACGCCCATGGCCTCGCCCAGCGCTACTTCCACCAGGCACTCCGGCTCGCCAAGGCCAGCGGGGACCGGGGACTGGGCGCCTATGTGATCGCGCTGCTGGTCAACCAGTCGCTGTTCATGCGGGAGTACCGGCAGGCCGTCGCCTTCGCCGAGGCCGCGCTGCGCACCGCCGGCCGGCACATCACCCCGGCGCTCGCCTCCGACCTGTACGCCATGCAGGCCAAGGCCTACGCCCACCTCGGCGACAGCGGCGGCGCGCTGTCCCGCATCCGGTGCGCGGAGACGGCGGCCGAGCGGATCCGGCGCGGTCACGAGCCCGCCGAGACCGGGTATGTGCAGCCGGGGCTGGTCAATGTGCAGGTGGCCGAGGCGCTGCTGAGCCTCGGTGACCTCACCGGGGCCCGGGAGCACGCGGCGGCGGCCGTCGGCACCCCCGCCCACGACCGGGGCCGGGTGCACCGGCTGGCCATGCTCAGCACCATCGAGCTGCGCCGGGGCAACGCCGACCAGGCCGTGGCCACCGCCGTGCAGATGGCGGAGCAGGCCCGCGGCATGGAGTCGCAGCGGCTGCGCGACCGGCTGCGCGCGGTGCGCGAGCATCTGGTGCGCTGCGGCTCGGCCGGCACCGCCGAGGCCGCCGAACTGATCGACGGAGCGCTGCGCGTGCCGTTGTAGGCGCTCTGTGGGGTACACGGTTCCTGCTGCGATATTGCCACTCACCCGACGGAAGGTGGCATACCGTGCAGTGGACGAAACACTGTGAAAAAACCGTGTATGAGACCCGCTGGTTCCGTGTCAACCTCGCGGATGTCGAACTGCCGGACGGCCGGCACCTCGACCACTTCGTGATCCGGCTGCGGCCCGTGGCCGTGGCGACGATCGTCAACGAGGCGAACGAGGTGCTGCTGCTGTGGCGGCACCGCTTCATCACCGACAGCTGGGGCTGGGAGCTCGCGGCGGGCGTCGTCGAGGACGGCGAGGACATCGCGAGCGCGGCGGCCAGGGAACTGGAGGAGGAGACCGGCTGGCGGCCGGGGCCCCTGCACCACTTGATGACCGTGGAGCCGTCCAACGGCCTCACCGACGCCCGGCACCACGTCTACTGGTCCGACCGGGGCGAGTTCGCCGGACATCCCGTGGACGACTTCGAGTCGGACCGGCGGGAATGGGTCCCCCTCAAACTCGTCCCCGACCTGATCGCCCGTGGGGAGGTCCCGGCCGCCAACATGGCGGCCGCGTTACTCCTGTTGCACCACCTCAGGCTCGCCGAGGGCTAGTGGGCCGACAGCGCCTGCCAGAGCGTCACCACGAGCGCGCCGAGCGCGGTCAGCGGCCAGCGTGCGTGTTCCAGCGAGGCCATCCGGGAGTTCAGATCGTCCAGTTCCTTGGCGGTCTCCTCGGTGCGGTGGCGCAGCAGCGCCAGTCCTCCCTCGACCCTGGCGTAGGCCACGTCGAGGCGGCGTCGTAACTCTGCGAGTTCTCCATGGACCACGGGATGCTCCGGTTCGGCGGTCACGGGTCCGCTCCTTTCGCTGGTCGAAATCAGTGGTTCCGCATCCCTTGCATGCGCATGATGAGTCAACTCGCCTGGTGGGCGCGTGGAAAGCGTGTGTGGCGGGCATATGCGTGCCCGTCGCGCACACGGTGTGTGAAACAGTCGGGCCCGGCACCGTACTCCGGTGCCGGGCCCGACGGGCGTCGCTCTTCGTAATCAGCCGTGGGTTCAGCCGTAGGTGTAGAAGCCCGACCCGGTCTTGCGGCCGAGCCGGCCCGCCTCCACCATGCGCTGGAGCAGCGGGGGAGCGGCGTACAGCGGCTCCTTGTACTCGGCGTACATCGAGTTGGCGATGGAGACGATGGTGTCCAGGCCGATCAGGTCGGACAGCTTCAGCGGGCCCATCGGGTGGGCGCAGCCCATCTCCATGCCGTTGTCGATGTCCTCGCGGCTCGCGATGCCGGACTCGAACATCCGGATCGCCGACAGCAGGTAGGGCACCAGCAGCGCGTTCACCACGAACCCGGAACGGTCCTGGGCGCGGATGGCGTGCTTGCCGAGCACCTTCTCGGCGAAGACCTGGGCCCGGCTGAGCGTGCCCTCGGAGGTGGTGAGCGCCGGGATCAGCTCGACCAGCTGCTGCACCGGGGCCGGGTTGAAGAAGTGGATGCCGACGACGTGGTCCGGGCGGGCGGTGGCGACGGCCAGCTTCACCAGCGGGATCGAGGAGGTGTTGGAGGCCAGGATGGCGTCCGGGCGGGTCACCACCTGGTCGAGCACCTGGAAGATCTCGGTCTTGACCTGCTCGTTCTCGACCACGGCCTCGATCACCAGGTCCCGGTCGGAGAACTCGCCGAGGTCGGTGGTGAAGCTCAGCCGCGCCTGGCCGGCGTCCCGCTCCGCCTCGGTGATCTTGCCGCGCTCGGCGGCCTTGGCCAGGGAGTTGTACAGCCGGGTACGGCCGATCTCCAGGGCCTCGCCGGTGGTCTCGGCGACCTTCACGTCCAGTCCCGCGCGGGCGCACACCTCGGCGATGCCGGCGCCCATCTGGCCGCAGCCCACGACTCCGACGCGCTCGATGTCGGTCACATCGTCCCCTTCGCTGGTCTTCCGGCTGGCTGGGCAGGACCCCCGGGTTTCGGCGCCTGCTCCGATCGTGCACGTTACCGCCAAGTATCGATGATCGATCGCCCGGGTGGGGGCATCCTGGAGCGCGGGACGATCCGTGACCGAGCGGATCCGCAGCGTACGGGAGGCGGTCGGTGGCACGCATCTCGCGACGGACCCTCGCACGGGCCGCGCTGTCCGCACTGGCCATCCCGG
>NZ_JACBWZ010000422.1 GCF_013870595.1 Streptomyces sp. WELS2
GGCAGCTCGCCGACGAGTTCGCGCACTGCCACCGGGATCTGCAGCAGTTCCGGGCGGCCGCGCAGCACGCCGAGCGCGCCCTCCAGCTGCGGGCGTCCGCCTTCGCCCGCAGCCGGCTGTTCTGCCGGGTGGTCCTCGCCACCGCGCGGCTCGGCCTCGGCGAACTCGACCAGGCGTGCGCGCTCGCCGCGGAGGCCGCGGGGCAGGCCGCCGAGATGCGGTCCGCCCGCGCGGTGGAGTACGTCAAGGACTTCGAACGCCGGCTGGAGCCGTACCGGGACGCGGCGCCGGTGCGCGGTTACCGGGAGAAGGTCGCGTCGCTCGGGTAGGCCCGGCCCCCTCGGGCAGCCCTAGGCCGCCCTCGGCAGCACCGGGGCCGGGTCGGCGTGGCTGCCCGAGTCCTTGCGCCACAGGCCGCTGACGATGTCGACGGCCTCCTCGGGGGTGGCCGCGAACTCCAGCCCGGCGTACACCGGCGCACAGGAGTCCAGGCCGAGATCCTGGGCGGTGAGCCGGCGCCCCAGCCGGCGGGTGAAGACCTCGGCGATGAGGGCGGGGGTCGTGCCGCGCGGCTGCTGCCCGCGCAGCCAGCGGGTGACCGAGGTCTTGTCGTATCTGAGGTCCAGCCCGTGTTCCAGACCGAGCTGATCGACGCGACGCGCCAGACCCGCGTTGGAGAACCCCGCTTCTGCGATGAGCGCGGCGAGCTGGCGGTTGGGGGTGCGCTGCGCGGGTCGGTCCGTCATCTGCGGTGCGGTCTCCTGCCTTCCGGGCCGGTGGGCGTGCCCGGATTGCCTTTGAGCAGCCCTTATGGCCTCACGAACGGCGCGAATGTAGCGGAGAGTGAGCAGACGATCACACACTTTGCGCCACCTTCATCCGATCGAGTGAGGAACGCCCGCCGGGCTGACGTGCGCGGCCCGGACGTACAGTGGCGTGGGCGCGATACATGCCTGACACACCCATCGCCGAGGGAGGCGCTTGCCGTGAGTGAGTTGCGGTTCGTTCGCAGGGGATTCGGTGCCGATGCCGTCGACTACCAGGAGGCCTGGGACGAGCAGCGCCGGATCCACGCGGCCCGGTTCGCCGACGAGGTCCCCGACACCGTGATCCTCCTGGAGCACCCCCCGGTGTTCACGGCCGGCCGGCGCACCGAGGCGAGCGAGCGCCCGCTGGACGGCACCCCGGTCATCGACGTGGACCGCGGCGGCAAGATCACCTGGCACGGCCCGGGCCAGCTGGTGGGCTACCCGATCCAGAAGCTGCCCCGCCCGGTGGACGTGGTCGCGCACGTACGGCGGCTGGAGGAGGCGCTCATCCGCACCTGCGCCGAGTTCGGCCTGGAGACCACCCGGGTCGAGGGCCGCAGCGGCGTATGGGTGCTCGGCGACCCCCTCGACCAGCGGCCGGCCATCGGAGGGCTGTCCCTGGACTTCGACCCGCGGCTGACCGACGAGGAGTTCGACCCCCGGCTCAACGGCCCCGAGTACGCCCCGTCCAACGCGGGCCAGCGGCGCGAGGACCGCAAGATCGCGCAGATCGGCATCCGGGTGGCCAAGGGCGTCACGATGCACGGCTTCTCGTTCAACGTGAACCCGGACATGAAGTGGTTCGACCGGATCATCCCGTGCGGCATCCGCGACGCGGGCGTGGCCTCCCTCGCGGGCGAGCTGGGCCGGGACATCACGGTCGAGGAGGTCGTGCCGGTGGTGGAGAAGCACCTGAGGGACGTCCTGGAGAACGCGGTCCTCAAGCCCCGGGAGATCGAGAAGGCGTCCGCCTGACCGCCGGCACCGGGAATGCGCCCTGCGGTCGGGAGGTTGGTCTCACCGGCAGGGCGCATTGAGCACGGGCGTACCCTGGTGTACGCCGAAGAATCGAAGTCACAGGGAGCCGACGTGTCCGCAGTCTCACCCGACGGACGCAAGATGCTGCGCCTGGAGGTCCGCAACAGCCAGACCCCCATCGAGCGCAAGCCCGAGTGGATCAAGACCCGGGCGAAAATGGGCCCCGAATACACGAAGATGCAGAACCTCGTGAAGAGCGAGGGCCTGCACACGGTGTGCCAGGAAGCCGGCTGCCCGAACATCTACGAGTGCTGGGAGGACCGCGAGGCGACCTTCCTCATCGGCGGCGACCAGTGCACCCGGCGCTGCGACTTCTGCCAGATCGACACCGGCAAGCCCGAGGCGCTGGACCGCGACGAGCCGCGCCGGGTGGGCGAGTCCGTGGTGACGATGGACCTGAACTACGCCACCATCACCGGCGTGGCCCGCGACGACCTGCCGGACGGCGGCGCCTGGCTGTACGCCGAGACCGTGCGCCAGATCCACGCCCAGACGGCACAGCGCGAGGGCGGCCGGACCAAGGTGGAGCTGCTGGCCCCCGACTTCAACGCGGTGCCCGAGCAGCTGGCGGAGGTGTTCGAGTCCCGTCCCGAGGTCTTCGCGCACAACGTCGAGACGGTTCCGCGGATCTTCAAGCGGATCCGCCCCGGCTTCCGCTACGAGCGGTCCCTGAAGGTCATCACCGAGGCCCGCGACTTCGGCCTGGTGACCAAGTCGAACCTGATCCTCGGCATGGGCGAGACCCGCGAGGAGGTCGGCGAGGCGCTGAGGCAGCTGCACGAGGCGGGCTGCGAGCTGGTCACCATCACCCAGTACCTGCGCCCCTCCGTCCGGCACCACCCGGTGGAGCGCTGGGTGAAGCCGCAGGAGTTCGTGGAGCTGAAGGAGGAGGCCGAGCAGATCGGCTTCTCCGGTGTGATGTCCGGCCCGCTGGTGCGCTCCTCCTACCGCGCCGGGCGGCTGTACCAGATGGCCGTCGAGAAGCGGGGTGCGTTCGTCGCCGCCCAGGCGGTGTGAGCCGCGCGTGTGAATCGTCGCACAAATTGCTACTGGCCGGTAATGGCCGAGTCGACGCGGTCCCGGCCGTCCTCGCTGATGAGGGCGGCACCGGGGCCGCGCCGTCCGTTCCGGCCCCCGCACCGAGGGGTTCACCACTGTTTGACCGGTCGGTCACGCCCTGGTAACACCAGACAGTGACCCTGGTGTCACGCCCCTGACTCCACCGTTTCGAGGGGGGATCCCGATCATGCAGGCACCACCCGTGCGCGCCACCGCCATCCCGTCCTTCACCGACGCGCTGCGCCGCGTCGAGTCCCTGCTGCTGAGCGGCGGCCAGCGCACCGCCCGCCGCAACGCCTGGACCTCCGTCCTGGAGGACCGCCGCCGTGCCAAGGACCGGGTCGAGGCCCAGCGGTTCCTGGAGCGGGCCGCCGACGGCCGCTCCTGAATCGTCCCCCTCCGCCCCCGGACCGGGCCCCGCCGGACACTGCCGTCGTAGGCGCTCCCGGGGGCACGTAGACTTCGTGGCATGGCGAGGAAGGAAACCGCGGCGGACGCCGCGAATGCCGGGCGACTGAAGCAGATCGCCCTCACGTACCAGATGACCCGCAAGGCCGACAAGATGATCGGCCTTGTACTCGCGGCCGTCGGCATCGGCACGCTCGGTGTCTTCCTCGCGATCGGCTTCCTGATCGGACACCCGGTCTACCTGGGCATCTTCGGTCTGCTGATCGCCCTGCTGGCGACGGCCATCGTGTTCGGCCGCCGGGCCGAGCGGGCCGCCTTCGGTCAGATGGAGGGTCAGCCGGGCGCCGCCGCGGCCGTGCTGGACAACATCGGCCGGGGCTGGACGACGACTCCGGCGGTGGCGATGAACCGCAGCCAGGACGTGGTGCACCGGGCCGTGGGCAAGGCCGGCATCGTGCTGGTCGCCGAGGGCAACCCGAACCGGGTGAAGACCCTGCTGGCCGCCGAGAAGAAGAAGATGAACCGGATCGTCGCGGACGTGCCGGTGCACGATGTGATCGTGGGCGACGGCGAGGGCCAGGTGGAGCTGAAGAAGCTGCGCACCACCCTGCTGAAGTTCCCGCGCGTGCTCACCGGCCCCCAGGTGACCGCCACCAACGACCGGCTGCGCGCGCTCGGCGACCTGATGAGCAACATGCCGCTGCCGAAGGGCCCCATGCCGAAGGGCATGCGTCTGCCGAAGGGCGGCCCCCGAGGGCGCTGACCGCACCCCCGTACGCCATCGACGAAGCCCCGTACCCCCTGGAGGGTGCGGGGCTTCGTTGACACGCCACCGAACGGAGCATCCGACCGGTTATCGGCTCATCCGCTTTTAGCCTTCGGAATGTGACAAAACGCCATATTACGTACCTCGCATGCGCCACGGCCCTCGTCGGTGCGTTCGCCGGCGCCGCCCCGGCGTCGGCGGCCCACCGGACCCTCGTGGTGCATCCCGGTGAATCCATCCAGAAGGCGGTGGACGCCGCCCGGCCCGGCGACACCGTGCGGGTGCTGGCCGGCACCTACCACGAGAGCGTCACGCTCAGGACGGCCGCGGTGGCCCTGCGGGGCGTCGGCCCGGACACCGTCATCCGGCCGCCCGCCGGGACCAAGGTCGCCCCGCCCGCCAAGGGCGCCACCCCCACCTGCCTCGGCGCCGGCAACGGCATCTGCGTGGTGGGCGGGAAGAACAAGCCCCTGCGGGACGTCACCGTCGCCGATCTGAAGGTGACCGGGTTCGCCAAGGTCGGCCTGTGGTCCATGGGCACCGACCATCTCACCGTGACCGGGGTGACCGCCGACGACAACGGCCAGTGGGGCATCGCCCAGGAGCACTCCACCCGGGGCGTCTTCCGCCGTGACACCGCCCGGCGCAACGGCGACGCCGGCCTGTTCCTCGCCAACAACGTCAAGGCCGAGCAGGGCGCCAAGGACAGCAAGGGCACGGTGGTCGAGCGCACCCTGCTGGAGGGCAACCGGATCGGGCTCACCGTCCGCCGGCTGCGCAACCTCACCGTCCGGCGCAACCACGTCACCGGCAACTGCGCCGGCGTGTTCGTCGTGGGCGACGAGAACAAGCCCCGGGCGGGCGCGCTGACCGTACGCGCCAACCTGGTCGAGCGGAACAACAAGTACTGCCCGAAGACCGCCCGGCTGCCCTATCTCCAGGGCTCCGGCATCGTCCTGACCGGCACCGAGAACACCCTGGTCAGCCGGAACACCGTCACCGGCCACTCGGGCAAGTCCCCGCTGTCGGGCGGCATCGTCCTGTTCAAGAGCTTCGTCGGCGTCACCAGCGAGCGGAACCGGATCACCGGCAACCGGCTGTCGGACAACTCCCCGGCGGACCTGGTCGACCAGGAGGCGGCGAAGAGCGGCAACGCCTTCACCCGCAACTCCTGCCGCGCCTCCAGGCCCGCGGGCCTGTGCTGACCGGACGGCCGTACCCGACCCACGCAAGGAAGGAAGGCGGCACATGACCGCACCATCCCCCGCGCTCTCCACCGCGCCGGAGCCCGGGGCACCGCCCACCC
>NZ_JACBWZ010000423.1 GCF_013870595.1 Streptomyces sp. WELS2
GTCGATGAACACCTCGTATCCGCCGCCGTGCTCGGTACCGCCCATGCCGAAGGAGGACACCCCGGCCACCAGCGGTGCCGTGGGCGCGGGCCAGCCGGTCGGCTCGTCCTGCACCCGCAGACCCAGCTCCGCCAGCGGGATCCGCGGGTTCGGCTCGGCGAAGTTCAGGCTCGCGGGGATCCGGCGGTGGCTGATCGCCAGCAGTGTCTTCAGCAGGCCGACGATCCCGGCGGCGCCCTCCAGGTGCCCGACGTTGGTCTTGACCGAGCCGACCCGCAGCCGTTCGTCGTCGCCGCGTCCGGCGCCGAGGACCGCGCCGAGGGCGGCCGCCTCGATCGGGTCGCCCACGGGCGTGCCGGTGCCGTGCAGTTCGACGTACTGCACGGCCGCCGGGTCGACCCCGGCCCGCCGGTACGCCTCGCGCAGCACCCGCTCCTGGGCCCGCCGGTCGGGGACGGTCAGCCCCGGGGTGGCACCGTCGTTGTTGACCGCGCTGCCCCGGATGACCCCGTAGATCCGGTCGCCGTCCGCGATCGCCCGGGACAGCGGCTTGAGCAGGCAGGCCGCCCCGCCCTCGCCGCGGACGAAGCCGTCGGCGCGGGCGTCGAAGGTGTACGTCGTCCCGGTCGGCGAGAGACCGCCGAACCGCTCCTCGGCGAGCGCCCCTTCGGCCAGCAGATGGAGATTGACGCCCGCCACCAGGGCCGCCTCGGACTCGCCCGCCCGCAGGGAGGCGCAGGCCAGGTGCACCGCGACCAGCGAGGACGACTGCGCGGAGTCGACCGTGAGGCTCGGTCCGCGCAGACCGAGGTGGTACGACACCCGGTTGGCGATGACACCGCGGTTGACGCCCGCCAGCGTGTGCTGGGTGACCGCCTGTTCGCCGTGCTGGTAGAGCAGCGCGGTGTAGTCGTCGCGCAGGGTGCCGACGAACACCGCGGTGCGGCTGCCGCGCAGGGACGCCGGCAGGACGCCCGCGTCCTCCAGGGTCTCCCAGGCCAGTTCGAGCACGAGCCGCTGCTGCGGGTCCATGGTGACGGCCTCGCGGGGCGAGACGCCGAAGAACGCGGCGTCGAAACCGTCCACCGCGTCGAGGAACCCGCCGCGGCGCATACCGGGGTCGGCGGCCTCGGGCACGGTGCCGGTGGCCGCGGCCGTCCATCGTCCGTCGGGCACGTCGGTGATCGCGTCCCGGCCCTGGAGCAGCAGGTCCCAGAACGCGTCGGGTCCATCGGCTCCGGGGAGCCGGCAGGCCATTCCGACGACGGCGATGCCCTCGGCGGTGGCCTCGTCGTGTCCGGCGCCGCGGACGACCGGGTGGGAGCGCTGCTGATCCGTCATGGGGTTCGACTTCCCTTTCCAGCTCACACCGGTCGGAGTCACCGGCCGGCAAAGGCGTTTCGGAGAAAGCACGCCGATCGTAGGCAGGCGCTGCTCTCCGGCTTCTCAGCAGCTGTCAACCGGCCGGTAATCGTGTGCTTCCCGGCGGGAGATCGGCCCATTACCCCGTGATGGACGGCATGTTGATGCCCGCCCCTAATGTTGCCGACGGAATGCACGCCGCGTCACGAGAAGGCAGGTTGACTCTCGTCATGTCCCAGCTCACCGACAACGTCGAAAAGCACACCGACCAGTATGTGGCGGCGTTCAACGCCGGCGACTTCGAGACGGTCGACAGTTTTTACACGGAAGAGGCCGTCATCGTCTGGGAGCCCGGAAAGCCGATGACCGGCGAGGCCCGGCGGGAGTACCAGAGGGAATTCCTGCGCAACCGCCCGAAGATGACGGCCGTGCCCCGCGAGAAGTACGTCACCGGTGACACCGCGCTCCTGATCGTCGACTGGACGATCGACACGGTCGACGCCGACGGCAAGCCCGAGCGGCTCCAGGGCATCGGCGTCGACGTCCTGCGCCTGGGCGAGGACCAGGTCTGGCGCTACGCCATCGACGACCCCTACGGCCAGGACTGACCGGCGCCCGCCCGGCGCACCGCCACCCGCAACGCCCCCTCCCCGGACCGCAGAAGGGATCACCACCGATGTCGCACTTCACCGTCGACTTCGATCCGGACCACCCGGACCTGACCGCCGACACCGACCTGCAGAACGAGATCTTCCTCCAGGCCTTCAACTCCGGCGACGGAGCCGTGTTCAACCTGCTCTACCGCGAGGACTCCATCTCGAACTTCTCCGGCGAACCCCTCACCGGGGCGGCCCGGCTCGCCTTCTTCAAGGAGTTCCTGTCCGGCAAGCCCCGCCTGGAGGCGGCCGTCACGCACTCCTATGTCGCCGGTGACGTCGCGCTGATCGGCGTCGACTACAAGGTCGACTCCACCGGCCCGGACGGCGAGCCGGTCCAGCTGCGCGGCCAGTGCACCGACGTCCTGCGCCGCGGCGAGGACGGCCGCTGGCTGATGGCCATCGACCGCCCCGTCGCCGACAACGGCCTGCTGGCCGACTGACGCCGCGAGCGCACCACAACCGCGAACCCCCCTGCCCCTCCAGGGGGGTTCGCACGTCTGACGGCAATCCGCGCACAGCACGCACACCGAGGAGAGAGAGTGGCCACGCAAGAAGAGCTGAACTCCGTACTGACCGCGGTCCGCGAGGCCGTTCCCGCCCTGCGCCGCAACGGCGCCGAGGCGGAGGAGCGCCGCTGGATCCCGGACGAGAACATCGCCCTGCTGGAGAAGGCGGGGGTGTTCCGTACGACCGTGCCGCGCGCCCACGGCGGCCTCGACTTCGACGTGGCCCAGCAGGCGCAGGTCATCGCCGAGGTGGCGCGCGGCTGCCCGTCCACCGGCTGGCTGACCATGGTGTGGCTGACCAGTACCGCTGCCGCCGCCCTGTACCCCGACCGGGCGCAGAAGGAGGTGTTCGAGGGCGGCAGCGCCCGGGTGTCCATCGTGTTCGCCCCCACCGGCACCCTCACCCCGGTCGACGGCGGCTACCGGCTGAACGGCACCTGGCGCTTCAACTCCGGTGTCCGGGGCGCCGGCTGGGACCTGCTGGGGGCGCTCGTGGAGCGTCCCGACGGGACCGAGGAGGAGCTGGTCGCCCTCGTGCCGACCGGTGAGCTGTCCGTCGCCGACGACTGGGACGTGACGGCCGGTGCCGCGACCGGCAGCTCCACCACGACCGCGCAGGACGTGTTCGTGCCCGAGCACCGCGTGGTGCGGCTCGAGGAGACCATGGTCAGCGCCACCGGCAACCGGTCCAACGCCGGTGCGACCGGCCGCAATTACGCCCTGCTCGGCTACATCCTGTCCGGTGTCGCCGCGACCTTCGTGGGCATGGCCCGGGGCGGCCTCGAACTGTTCCTGGAGCGGCTGCCCGGGCGGGGCATCACCTACACGGACTGGGAGGAGCAGAGCCTGCACCCGCTCACCCAGCAGCAGGTGGCCACGGCCGGCAACAAGATCGCCGCCGCCGAGGCGCTGTCCGCGACCTGGCACCGGGTCCTTCAGGAGGCGGCCGACGCCGGTGTCCAGCCGTCCGACGCGGAGAAGGCCGTCATCCGGGGCCGCACCGCCTACGCCGCGCAGCTGGCGAAGGAGGCCGTCGAGCTGCTCTTCACCGCGAGCGGCGGCTCGGTCATCCGCCGCACGGAGCCGCTGCAGCGAGTCCACCGCGACATCCAGGGCTTCTCGCTGCACGCCCTGGTCCAGCTCAACACCAACCTGGAGGTCCAGGGCCGCGTCCTGTTGGGCCTGGAGCCCGGCACCTACTTCCTGTGACCGTCCTTCCGGCCCCGGCCCGCCGCGGAGTCGTCCGCGCGGTGCCGGGGCCGGTCGCATGTCCCGGCCTGGCGGGCCCTTGCTCACACCGGGGCCGGTGCGGCGGGCGGTACGGGGTGTCGGCGGCCTGAGGAGGCGCGTTCTCGGGCGGCAGGGGCCGTGTCCTCACGTCGAGGCGGTGGTCGCGCTCCTCGGGTGAAGCGGTACGGGCGCCGTCCGGGCGGCCGAGGACGGTCGGGTCCGGTCACCTTCGGCGGAGCGCCCTGCCATCCCGGCAACGCTTCCGGACAAGGCCCCCGCAACGCCCAGGCGGCCCGTGCCGCGGGTCCCGTCCGGTCGCAGGCCGGGGACGGAAGACCGTGGGTACGGGCCGCCTATGGGGCGGGCGTACGGGCCGGCGTGGGTGTCGCCGCCCGCGTCGCGCTCAGTGCGCAGCCGGGCGCGGTGCTTCCGCGCGGCCGAAGCGGCCGTTGACGAACAGCAGGCCGTCCGCGTCCTCGCCCTGGCCCGCGGCCAGGACCGTGCCGATGAACAGGGTGTGGTCGGCGAAGACGTGGGAGTCGGTCAGCGCGCACTCCAGCCATGCCACCGCCCCCGTCAGCAAAGGCGCCCCGGTGTGTTCGCCGGCCCGCCAGTCCACGTCCTGGAACTGGGCGGCGCCGAGCGTGCGTTTCTTGTCCGCGAAATGCTTCGCCAGCCCTTCTTGCCGGGCACCGAGTATGTTCACGGCGAATCGCCCCGCCGAGCTGAGCGCACCGTGCATCACGGCTCCATGCCCGACACTGCACAGCACGGACGGCGGATCGAGGGAAACGGAAGTGAAGGCGTTCGCCGTCATGGCGTGCACGTGTTCACCGCCGACGGTGATGACGGTGACCCCGGTGGCGAATCGGGACATCACTTCCCGCATCTTCGCGGGCGGCGGCCCGGATTCCGACGGCGGCCCGGTGCGAAGGGCCACGGAATCGATGTCAGTGGACGCGGAATTCATGCCACCCTCTCCGAATTAGGCTGCACGGGATGCCGGCGGGCCGCGACGGGCATGAGCAGCCGACGCCATTCAACGTACCCGTGCCTTTCGTTCTGTCTCCCACTGTCGGGTAACCGCCCCGCCACCCGCCGCTGAGCACGGGTGATGACTCGGCGATGACCGGCGGTTGACCTCGCTGGCGCACCCTTTGAGCCATGGACGACACCTACAGGACGACTTCCGGGCCCGAGCTTGCGGAGCCCTATCTGCGCGAGGTGCTCGACACCGCGGGACTGGCCGTCGAATACGTACGCGCGCGGGGGAACACCCTCTACCAGCGGACCGGCGACGGCGAGGTCCCGGTGGCCGATTTCGCCGGCGGCTACGGCTCCGTGCTCCTCGGACACAACCACCCCGCCATCGTGGCGCGGGCCGTGGAACTGCTCGAGGACGGCACCCCCGTGCACGCGCAGTTCTCCCGCCACCCCTACGCCAACCGGCTCGCCGCGGAGCTCAACCGCGTCATCCACCGGGAACTGGGCACCGACGAGCCCTACTACGCCGTCTTCGCCAACAGCGGCGCGGAGGCCGTGGAAGCGGCCATCAAGCACGCGGAACTCGACCGGGGCATGCGCGTCGCGGAACTCCTCGCGCGGTCGGCCGAGCGGCGCGCTGTTCG
>NZ_JACBWZ010000424.1 GCF_013870595.1 Streptomyces sp. WELS2
CCCGAGCTGGACACCGGGCCGATGGAGATCATCGGCCGGATCAACCGCTGCGCGGCCCTGCTCCAGCAGGCCGAGGACGCCCCGCTGCGCCGGGCCGGACTGAGCCGCGCCGAGTTCGACCTGCTCGGCGCGCTGCGCCGCACCGGACACGAACTGACCCCGGGCGAGCTGGCCCGCGAGACCTTCTCCTCCGGGGCCGCCGTGACCAAGCGGCTCAAGCAGCTGACCGAGCGCGGCCTGGTCGAACGGCGCGGCGACACCCGCGACCGGCGCGTGGCCCACGTCCGGCTCACCGACGCGGGCCGCGGCCTGGTCGACGGCATCCTGCCCGAGCAACTCGCCTACGAGACGGCCGTACTGTCCGTCCTGCCCCCCGGGGACCAGGACGGACTGGCCGGACTGCTGGCCGAGCTGCTCGCCCGCCTGGAGGGCCGGATGGGCGCGCTGCGGGCCTGACCGGCCGGACGCTCAGAGGACGTCGTGCACGGTACGGCGGTACGTGGAGCGCCGGTCGACGATGTCGGGCCAGCGGTCGCCGTACACATTGCGGGTGATGGGCGCCTCCCGCAGGAAGTCGTGCGGGAAGCCCAGCGGGATCGCGCTCACCTCGTCCAGCCGGGCGCGCGCGTCCGCGTCGAGCCGGACCCCGGTGCTCGCCAGGTTGTCCGCGAGCTGCTCCGGCCGGGTGGCCGACACGATCGGTACGACGTTCCCGGGCCGGTCCAGCAGCCAGGCCAGGGCCACCTGCGCCGGGCTCCAGCCGCCCGCCTCGGCGATCTCCACGACCGCGTCGACGACGTCCTCCTCCCACGCCTCGGGCCGCACGTCCAGGGTGTCCAGCCGTCCCGTCCCGCCGCGCCGGTACTTCCCGGTGAGCCGGCCCGCCGCCAGCGGCGCCCAGGCGAACACGGCGAGGTCGAACGCCCGCGCCTGCGGCAGCAGCTCACGCTCCGGGGTGCGCTCCAGCAGGCTGTAGCTCAGCTGCGAGCCCGCGAAACACGTCCAGCCACGCAGCTCGGCAAGGGTGTTGGCCTGCGCGATCTCCCAGGCCGGCCAGTCCGACACGCCCACGTAGAGCACCTTGCCCGCGCGGACCACGTCGTCCAGGGCCCGCATCACCTCCTCCACCGGTGTGAAGTTGTCCCGGGCGTGCACCCACAGCACGTCGAGCCGGTCGGTGCGCAGCCGGCGCAGGCTGTCCTCGATGGACCGGACGAGGTTCCCGCGGTGGTTTCCCGCCGCGTTGGGGTCGCCGTCGCGGGTGCCGCAGGTGTACTTGCTCGCCAGCACGAACCGGTCGCGGCGCCCGGCGAGCAGCTCGCCTAGGATCCGCTCGGCGGTGCCGGAGGTGTAGTTGTTCGCGGTGTCCACGAAGTTGCCGCCCGCGTCGGCGTAGACGTCGAGGATCCGGGCGCTGGTGTCCTTGCCGGCGCCCCACCCCCAGTCCTCCCCGAAGGTCATGGTGCCCAGTGCCAGCTCGCTGACGCGCAGCCCGGTCCGCCCGAAAAGCGTGTACCGCATGTGTGTCTCCTCTTCGCAGGTGTGCGAGCGACTCCGCAGGTGGTGCGAACGACCTCGCAGGCCGTGCGAGCGACGCTAGAGGCTGGAGCGCCCTCGAAGGCAAACACCCGCCCCGGCCCGCCGGACGCCCGGCCACAGGCCCGCGAACGCGCCCGGAGAAGGCCGTCGCCGTCCCCGGGCGCGTTCGCGGGGCGGACGTCAGATCCCGGGCCGGTAGCGCAGGGGATGGTCCGCCGGGATCTCCACCAGGACGATCGGCGTGCCGTCCGGGTCGCTGATCCACATCTCGACCAGGCCCCAGGGCTCCTTCACCGGGGGCCGTACGATCTCCACGCCCCGCGCCCGCAGTTCCTCGTACGCGGCCGTCGCGTCCCCGATCTGCAACCACAGCCGTACCGCGGGCGAGGGCGGGTCGTCGGACCGGCCGGACAGCTCCAGGAAGCCGCCGCCGAGGAAGTAGACCGTGCCGCGCTCGGGACCGGTCCCGAACTCGCGGTAGACGGACAGTCCCAGCCGCTCGCCGTAGAAGGCGCGGGAGCGTTCGGGATCGGAGGGCCGGAGCAGGATCCGGCTGCTGAGTACATGCACCATGCAGCAGGGTTACCCTCTTCCGTGCCCCGGCCACGCCCGAGATCGGAGACCCCGCCATGGACACCCCCGCCACCGGACTCACGTTCCGCGACGCCACCGACGCCGACGTGGACGCCCTGGTCGCGCTCGTGGAGTCGGCGTACCGGGGGGAGCGCAGCCGGGCCGGGTGGACCACCGAGGCGGACATCCTCGACGGGCAGCGCACCGACCCCGAGGGCGTGCTGGAGGTGATCAAGTCGCCGGACAGCCGGCTGCTCGCCGTGGAACTGGACGGCCGGATCGTCGCCTGCTGCCAGCTGGAGCACCGCGGCGACCACGCCTACTTCGGCATGTTCGCGGTGAGCCCCGCCCTGCAGGGCGGCGGCGTCGGCAAGGCCGTCCTCGCGGAGGCCGAGCGCCGGTGCCGGCAGACCTGGGGTGTCGGCGAGATGCGCATGACGGTGATCTCCGTGCGCGAGGACCTGATCGCCTGGTACGAACGCCGCGGTTACCGCCGTACGGGACAGACGTCCCCGTTCCCGTACGGCGACGAGCGCTTCGGCATCCCGCTCCGCGCCGACCTGGAGTTCGAGCTGCTCGTCAAGAAGCTGGCGTGAGGGTGCGGCGGCCGGTTCACGGCCCGGCCGCCGGAGGTTACGCCGTGAACCGGCCCGTGCGCTTGATCTCCGGGTAGTCGGTCGTCGCCCCGTCCAGCTCCAGGGCCCGGACCAGTCGCAGGTGCTCCTGGGTGTTGACCACCCAGCCGAGGATCCGCAGCCCGGACGCGCGCGCGTGCTCGACGACCTCCAGGGTGAGCCGGCGGATGTCCAGGCACACGGTCGCGGCGCCCGCGGCGACGGCGCGGTCCACCACCTCGGTGCCGTAGTCGCTCGCGACCAGGGCCGTGCGCACCCCCGGCACCAGCCGCGCGATCTCCACGATCGCCTCGTCGTGGAACGAGGACACCTCCACCCGGGCGGTCAGGTCCCGCGCGCGCATCACCTCGGCCAGCGTCCGGGCCGCCGCCACATCCTTGATCTCGGCCTGCAACGGCGCGCGCACCGCCTCCAGCACCTCCTCGAACACCGGCACCCGCTCCCCGCGGCCCGCGTCCAGGGCGCGCAGCTCGGAGAGGGTCTTCTCGGCGATCGGCCCGGAGCCGTCGGTGGTGCGGTCCACCTCCGCGTCGTGCATGACGACCAGCGCGCCGTCCTTGCTGAGGTGCAGATCGAGTTCGATCAGGTCCAGGCCGGCCCGCTGCGCGGCGACGAAGGAACGGAGGGTGTTCTCGGGCTCGACGCCCATGACCCCGCGATGACCGATGGTAAGGAAGTTCAAGGTTCAACTCGCTTCCGTCGACGGCGGCTCGGCGACGCGCGGACCGACGGACCCGTGCCGGACGTCGTCGTCCACGCGGCAAGGCCGCAGCCTAACGGCCGGGCCGTGCGATGGACCCGCGGCTGCGCCGGGCATTCGGGGGCCGGGGCAGGCGCCGGTTGGCCGGTATCCGCCCTGGTCGTCACCCTCCGGTGGGCGCGTCTTCCGCGCCCTTGACCGCCGGGCGCGCTCCTCGCGCCGGGGAGTACGCGCGGTTGATGAAAGTGAGCGCCGTCACGGTTTACGACAGGAAAAACATCGGTGACCAAGGGGGCGGACAGAATAATTTCCCGCCGCTGCTCTTGCTGAGTGAAACAGGGTACGCATACGGTATCCATACGCGAGGTTCTCCCGTGGAGGATGGAACATGACGGAAATTCTTGTGCAGGCACGCGCGGAGGAGCAGATTCCTTCGCAGACCAGGGTGGTCGAGCACCCGGCCTGGGCCGTGCTCAAGGATGCCGTGGAGCAGATCCGGCCATGGCAGTCGAAGGACGGATCGATCGACTTCGACGCCGAGGGTGCCCCCCGCCGGGCCGACGCCGTGGCGGCCGTCGAGCGCGTCGCCGACGCGGTCGAGCGGCTCTCCCCGCTGGTCCCGCACGACGCCGCCTACCACCGGGCCCTCGTGAAGGACCTGCGCCGCTGGGCCGAGGGCGGCTTCGAGGTCCCGGACTTCCTGGACTCGCTGCTCGCCTTCCAGCCCGCGGCCGACCGCGTGGACGGCCTCCAGCACCTGGTCGTCTTCCCGATGTACACCCAGAACGGCAACCCGGACCGCAATCTGGAGGCGGTCGTGCTGCGCATGGTCTGGCCGGACTGGCTGGCCGAGCTGGAGCGCACCCGCTACGACAACCCGCTCTTCTGCGGCATCGCCTTCGAGGACTTCACCTCGGGCTACGACACCAACTCCGCCGTCCTCTTCCCGGAGACCATCGCCGTCCGGGAGGCGCCGGAACGTTTCTCCTGGGGTGGCATCTTCTGCGACCGCGAGGCCGCCCGGTTCCGCCGTGTCACCGAGGCCGCCGTGGACATCCTGGGCCTGGAGCTGCCCGAGGACATCGCCGCGATGGTGCACGACCAGAAGCGCTGCGAAGAGGCCTTCGTGCTCTGGGACATGGTCCACGACCGCACCCACAGCCACGGCGACCTGCCGTTCGACCCGTTCATGATCAAGCAGCGCCAGCCGTTCTGGATGTACGGCCTCGAGGAGCTGCGCTGCGACCTCACCGCCTTCAAGGAGGCCGTGAAGCTCCAGGCGGACGGCGTCCCGCAGGCCCGTGACGTGCAGTACGCGGTGCTCTTCGACCGCATGTTCCGCTTCCCCGTCACCGGTGACCGCAACCGCAACTACGACGGTCTCGGCGGCCAGCTGCTCTTCGCCTACCTGCACAAGCACGACGTCGTCCGGTGGACCGACAACAAGCTCTCCATCGACTGGGAGCGCGCCCCGCAGGTCACCAACCAGCTGTGCGCCGAGATCGAGAAGCTCTACCGGGACGGCATCGACCGCCCGAAGCTGGTGCACTGGTTCGCCGGCTACGAACTGGTCTCCACCTACCTCGCCCCGCACCCCGGTTCCCAGTGGGCCAAGGGCCCCGACGCCCTGGACCTGACCCAGCCGCCGCGCAAGCTGGTGGACGACGTGCTGCCGGACGAGTTTCCGCTGAGCATGTTCTACGAGGCGCTGGCGAAGAAGCTGAAGAATGTGATCGCCTCCACCAAGGGCATCACGGCGGACGGCGCCGAGCGGATCGCCGCGTGAGCGACCGCGTCCACAACACTGTTCAAGAGGGGAAGAACGTGGGGAACAACGGGTCTCTCAGTGGTGCGGTGATCGCGGTGGCCGGCGCGGGCGGTCCGGGCGGCAGGAATGCCGGTAGTCGGGTTACCGTTCGAGTGGCCGTTGTGGGCT
>NZ_JACBWZ010000425.1 GCF_013870595.1 Streptomyces sp. WELS2
GCAGGGTGATCAGCGCCCGAGCGGTGGCCAGGGCCCGGCTCGGCGGGCCGTCGACGCCGAACGCGGCGCCGGTCGCGTACATGCCCGCGATGACCAGCATCAGGCCGTCGGCGAGGGCCTCCGGGTCGGCGGCGCCCGAGGAGGCGGCCAGCAGCCGCAGGCGCGCCCGCACCCGGTCCAGATGTGCCGTCGCCTCCTGCCGGCCCGGGTGTGCCGGGTCGCGGAACTCGGCGACGGTGTTGTAGAAGGTACAGCCGCGGAAGCGCGGGGAGCGTACGCGTTTGTCGGCCAGCTCCACGATGGTCAGCATCTGCCGGGCCGGATCGCCGTCGTGGCGGGCGGTCTCGGTGTCGACCTCCTGCCACCACTGGGCGTCCCGCTCCTGCAGCCAGGCCGCGACCAGATCGTCCTTCCCCTGGAACTCGCGGTAGAGAAGGCTCTTGCCCAGTCCGGACTCCTCCACGACCTGTTGCATCCCGACGGCGCGCACGCCGTGTTCGTTGAACAGGCGGGCCGCCACCCCGAGGATCCGCTCCCGTGTGCCGCTTGCCGCGCGACGTGCCATCTCGTCACCCCTTCCGGCCGGTTTTCCGTAGCCCGCGACGCCCGTGTTGACGCCGGTCCGTCCGGCCCCTACATTCGGGACCGACCAGTCCCGGACCGATCGGTCCCGGACCGTCCGGTCCGGGATCCAGTGTAGGCACGAGTGGAGAGTGCTCAATGGCCGAGGCAACCGCGAACTCAGCCGGCAAGACGGGGCCGCCAGCCAGTCAGGCGGCGGAAGGGTCGGGGCCCCTCTTAACGATCCTGCTCCTCGGCGTCTTCATGGCCATCCTGGACGTGGCCATCGTCAACGTGGCGGTGCCGAAGATCGGCACGGACCTGGGTGCTTCCGGTGCCGAGCAGCAGCTGGTGATCGACGGCTACATCATCTCGTACGCCGTCCTGCTGATCACCGGCGCACGGCTGGGCGCGCTGTGGGGCCGCCGCGCGATGTTCCTCACCGGCGTCGTGCTCTTCACCCTGGCATCCCTGGCCTGCGGTCTGGCCTGGACCGCGCTGGCACTGATCGTCTTCCGCTTCGTGCAGGGCATCGGCGCCGCGCTCATGGTGCCCCAGGTGATCAGCATGATCCAGCTGAACTTCAGCGGCGACGCCCGCGCCCGCGCGCTCGGCCGCTACGGTGCCACCATCTCCGGCGGGGCCATCGTCGGCCAGGTGCTCGGCGGCGTCCTGGTCGCGGCGAACCTCTTCGGCACCGAGTGGCGGCTGTGCTTCCTGGTGAACGTGCCGATCGGGATCGGCCTGCTGCTGGCCGGCCGGCGCGCCATCCCGCGGGACACGGGCACCCCCGGTCTCGGGCTCGACCTGGCGGGCCTGGTCACCCTCATGATCGCCGTGTTCGCGCTGGTCCTCCCGCTGGTCCTCGGCCACCAGCTGGACTGGCCCGCCTGGACCTGGGTCAGCCTGGCGCTGTTCGTCCTGATCATCCCGGTGTTCGCGCTGTTCGAGCGCCGGGCCGAGCGCACGGGGGGATCGCCGCTGATCCACGGCCGGCTGCTGCGGGCGCCCGGCATGGTGGTGTCCTCGCTGGCGATCCTCGTCTCGCTCGGCGGCTACGGCGGAATCCTGTTCCTGCTCACCGTGTACGTGCAGTCCGGTATGGGGCACAACGCTCTGGTGGCGGGTCTGGTGTTCCTGCCCAGCGCGGTCATGTTCGCCGTCTCCAGCCTCAACTGGCGCCGGCTGCCCGCCCACTGGCACCGCCGGGTGATCCCGGCGGGACTCGCCCTGGCCGCCGTGGCGTTCGCCGGGCTCGCCCTCAGCGCCCGCTCCGGTGACATCAACGTCGGCATGGAGGTCTCGATCGGCCTCTTCGGCACCGGCATGGGACTGGCGTTCAGCACGCTGTTCGCCTTCGCCGTGGCCCATGTGCCGGCCGCCAACGCCGCGGACGCCAGCGGTGTCCTCACCACCGTCAACCAGCTCGGCCAGGTGATCGGCGTCGCCGCCTACGGCAGCGTCTACCTCGCCCTGGCCTCCGGCACCGGCGGACCGTCCCACGCCGCCTTCACGACCTCCCTGGCCATGGCGGCGGGCGCCGCGGTGGCCGCGCTGGTCGCGCTGCGCCTGCCCGCCGACAGGCCCGCGTGACCTTCCCCCCGGCTCCCGTTCGGCGGGAGATGCCCGGCCCTCGGCAATCCCCCGCCCGGGGGCCGGGCGTACCTTCCGGACGTGTCCCTGCGCCGGCACGTCAGCGCCCGCTCAGGGGTTCGTCACCGTCTCCCTGCGACATTGGGCTCCACGCCCCTCGTACAGCGGAAGGGAAGCAGCGACGATGACCTCGCACACCACTGACGCGTACCCGGCCTCGGCCCGCCGGCTGTTCATCGGCGGCAAGTGGGTCGACGCCGCGGACGGGGAGACGTTCGTGACGCTGGACCCCGCCACGGAGGAACCGCTCGCGACGGTGGCGCGGGCCCGCGCGCGGGACGTCGACCGCGCCGTGACCGCGGCCCGGGAGGCCTTCGACGCCGGGCCGTGGCGGCGGATGGCGCCCGGTGCGCGCGGCCGGATCATCCACCGGATCGGCGATCTGATCCTGGAGCACGCCGACGAGCTGGCCCGGCTGGACACCCTCGACAACGGAAAGCCCATCAGCTTCGCCTCCGTCGCCGACATCCCCATGGCGGCGGACCTGTTCCACTACATGTCCGGCTGGGCCAGCAAGATCGAGGGCCGGTCGGTCCCCTACTCCAACGCGCCCCACGGCACGACGCTGGCGTTCACCCTGCGCGAGCCGGTCGGCGTCGTCGGGCAGATCATCCCGTGGAACTTTCCGCTGATGATGGCCGCCTGGAAGCTGGGCCCGGCACTGGCCGCGGGATGCACCGTGGTGCTCAAGCCCGCCGAGCAGACGCCGTTGTCGGCGCTGCGGCTGGCGGAGCTGATGCAGGAGGCCGGACTGCCCGACGGCGTGGTCAACGTCGTCCCCGGGTACGGCGACGCGGGCGCCGCCCTCGCCGCGCACCCGGGCGTCGACAAGATCGCGTTCACCGGCTCCACCGAGGTCGGCCGGGAGATCGTCCGGGCGGCGGCCGAGGACCTGAAGAAGGTGACGCTCGAACTGGGCGGCAAGTCGCCCAACATCGTGTTCGCCGATGCCGACCTGGAGCGGGCCGTCGCCGCCTCGACCGGGGCGATCTTCTTCAACCAGGGGGAGTCGTGCACCGCGGGCTCCCGGCTGTTCGTCGAGCGCGCCGTCTTCGACGAGGTGGTCGACGGCATCGCCGAGCAGGCCGAGCGGATGCGGATCGGGCCCGGCCTCGAACCGGACACCGAGCTGGGACCGCTGGTGTCGCGGGAGCAACTGGACCGCGTCATGGGCTACATCGACTCGGGGCGCCGGGAAGGGGCCCGGCTGGTCACCGGCGGCACCCGGGTGGGGGAACGGGGCTACTTCGTCGCGCCCACGGTGTTCACGGACACCACCGCCGGCATGCGGATCCGGGCCGAGGAGATCTTCGGCCCGGTGTTGGTCGCCACGCCGTTCGACGACACCGACGACATCGTGCGCCTGGCCAACGACAGCGTCTACGGACTGGCGGCCGGCGTCTTCACCCGCGATGCCGCCAAGGCCTACCGGACCGCCGCCGCCCTGCGGGCCGGCACGGTCTGGGTCAACACCTGGAACACGCTCGACGCGGCGGTGCCCTTCGGCGGCTACAAGCAGTCGGGCTGGGGACGCGAGATGGGGCAGGAGGCCCTGAACGGTTACCTGGAGACCAAGTCCGTGATCACCGGCCTGGCCTGAACCCGCCGCCCGGCGAGGAGACCCGGCCGGCGGGCCGCCCACCCCGGCCCGCCGGCCGTCACCGCCGTCACCGCCGTCACCGCCCTCACGACGAGGGACCTCTGACGCTCGCGGGTACCGCACCCGCGGCGAACGGAAGCCACTCCGTGAGCAGACCGGGATCATGCATGAGGATGGCCCGCTCGAATCTGCGCAGCACCGGGGAGGGCTCCAGTCCGAAATGCTGGTCCAGCCGTTCCCGCAGCCTCCGGTAGACATCGAGCGCGTCCGTCTGGCGGCCGGCCCGGTAAAGCGCCGTCATCAGCATCATGCAGTACTGCTCGTTGAAAGGGTGCTGGGCGTACAGCTCGCTTATTTCCGGCAGAACACGGGCGTGCGCGCCGTCACGCAGCTCGAGCTCGTACAGCAATGCGTGCGCCAGGCTCCGGGCCTCCCGGTATTTGTCTGCGGCCATACGGCAGATGGGGCCGCCGGCTATTCCGCCGAAGAGCGGCTCCCGCCATAACGTGAGTGCGTTGCGCAGTTCCTCGATCACCGGCCGGAAATCCTTGCTCAGCCCGCTGTCGAGGCGGGCGCGCACGGCGTCGATGGTCTGGAGGAAGGTCAGGGCGTCGACCTCCTTGGGCTTCACGGAGAACCGGTAACCGGCCGGGCACTTGGTCAGCCGGGACCGCACCCGGTCCGCCTCCGCTCTCTCGAGGCAGCGCCGTAACCGGCTGACCTGCGCCTGCAGGGCGTTCTCCACCTTCATCGGCGGCGTGGTGCCCCACAGCTCGTCGATCAGCGCGTCGACGGTGATCACCTCTTCACCGCCGGCCAGGAATGCGGTGAGGAGGGTCTGCTGGACGGCTCCGGAGATCCTGATCGACTCCCCCGAACCGTGTACCTCGATCGTCCCGAGAATGCAGAAGGTGAACACGGCAACCCCTTCGCGTGAATGGCTGTCACACGTACCGGCAGGGAGCTGTCACTGGTTCGGACACGAGAGGTGCGGCAAGAATGTGCCGACCGGAAAAAACGGTGGATCAGACAGGGTGGGCGGGCCCTTGGGAGATTCCGAGAGTCGGGACCGCGGCGCCTGGAATATTCCCTGTCGTCATGGCGTGCACAGTTGGAGTCGCTCCCCCGGCCAATAATGTGGCATGCTGCTCAACTGTCGGCTGTTTCTCGTGAGAGTTGCACGGGCGTGCTGGAAGTGCAAGTCCCGAATTAAGTCAAGGCTCGGCAATTTCCTGTTTCTGTCCGGCGGCTCCGTTTGCGTCGGGACGATGGGGGTTCCGGCGTGTGATCGCCGTCGGATCGACGACCACCTCCTCGATGCCGAGCGGCGCGAGCAGCGCCGCCAGGGCCGACCGGGTGAGCGGGATCCACGGCTGGCCACGGCCGAGCGTCCGTCTGAGCCCGTCCGGGCTGGTGAAGGCGTACCCCACCCGGTGCCCGGTGGGGCGGCGGCCCGTCCGCAGCGTCACCGTCCGGGCGGCGCCGCCGCGGTCGACGGGTACGACGACGAGGTCACGGTGCATCTGTGTGCGCTTCCGCTCCTGTTCGGGATGCGAGGCCGGTC
>NZ_JACBWZ010000426.1 GCF_013870595.1 Streptomyces sp. WELS2
ACTCGATCTGCGCGTTCGCCGACCGCAGTTCGTCCCCGGCCCACCGGGCCAGCGCGTCGTAGACCGCCGGGTCCAGCCGCAGCAGCACCTGCTTGCGCTGCCGCGGCCGGTTCCCGGGTGTCCGTTCCGGGTCGGTCACTGGTAGAGGGTTCCGGTGTTCAGGACCGGCTGCGGGGCCCGGTCGCCGCACAGCACCACCATCAGGTTCGACACCATCGCCGCCTTCCGCTCCTCGTCCAGGTCCACGATGTCCGCCTCCGCGATCCGGTCCAGCGCCACCTCCACCATGCCCACGGCGCCGTCGACGATCTGCCGCCGGGCCGCGACGACCGCGCCCGCCTGCTGCCGCTGGAGCATCGCCGAGGCGATCTCGGGAGCGTACGCGAGATGCGTGAACCGCGACTCGACGATCTCCACCCCGGCCGTCTCCACCCGCGCCTGGAGTTCCCGGGCCAGCTTCTCGGTGATCTCCTCGGCGTTGCCGCGCAGCGAGAGGCCGTCCTCGTCGTGGGAGTCGTAGGGGTACTCGATGGCGATGTGCCGCACGGCCGTCTCGGTCTGCGTGGCGACGAACTCCGCGAAGTCGTCCACCTCGAAGGTGGCCTGGGCGGTGTCGCGCACCTTCCACACCACGACCGCGGCCAGCTCGATCGGGTTGCCGTAGGCGTCGTTGACCTTCAGTACGGCGGTCTCGTGGTTGCGCACCCGGGTGGAGATCCGGGTCCGGGAGGTGAAGGGATTCACCCAGCGCAGGCCGTCCTGCCGGATCGTGCCCCGGTAGCGCCCGAAGAGCTGGACCACCCGGGCCTCGCCCGGCGCCACCGTGTTCAGGCCGCGCATCGCGATCAGGGCCGCGAGCAGCACGACGACACCGGCGGCGACGAGCCCGCCCCGGACGCCGGCCGAGGAGACGGCCCCGGCGGAAGCGAACAGGGCGGCGGCGCCGCCGAGCCCGATCAGGCCGAGCAGCAGCGCGAGCCCGCCGCCGATGCTGTGGGCCGGGAACTCGCGTACACGCGGGGCGGGCATTTCGGGTATGTCGGACATGGGTGATCCCCGTTCGTTGGAACATCTAGCGTTGGTCTAGCTAAGTGATAACACTTTTCCCGACCTGAGCAACCCTCAACTACTCCCGAACGTCGGTTCCCTAGGGGCGGGTGCTGATTGTCACGTCCGTAAAAGACCGGATCGGTCGCCCTTTGTCATATAGACGGGTGTTAGCTTTCGGAGCTGACCCCGAGACGGAAGCGAGCGTAGGGACCGATGGGACGAGCGGAAGAGAGACGAGCGCGACAGCGTGGTGGTCACCGCGCGGCGCCCAAGCGCCGCCGCTCCGAACCCGCGGCGGCCGGCAAACCCGCCAAGAGCCTCCTGCGCCGGATGTTCACCTGGAAGAAGATCCTCGGCACCGTCTTCGGCGTGTGCCTGCTCGCCATCCTCGGTTTCATCGGCCTGTACATGTACGTCGACATCCCCGAGGGCAACGCCGCCGCCCGGCAGCAGAGCAACGTCTACAAGTTCAGCGACGGTACGCTGCTGGCCCGCAGCGGCAAGGTCAACCGCGAGATCGTCGACCTGTCCAAGGTGCCCCGCAAGGTCCAGCTGACCTTCGTCGCCGCCGAGAACAAGAGCTTCTACAGCGACTCCGGCGTCGACTTCAGGGGCACCGCCCGCGGCCTGCTCAACACCCTGCGCGGCCGGGGCAAGCAGGGCGGCTCCACGATCACCCAGCAGTACGTCAAGAACTACTACCTCAACCAGGACCAGACCGTCTCCCGCAAGCTGAAGGAGATGGTCATCTCGTTGAAGGTGGACCGCGAGAAGTCCAAGGACGACATCCTCGCCGGCTACATCAACACCAGCTACTACGGCCGCAACGCCTACGGCATCCAGGCCGCGGCCCAGGCCTACTTCCACGTCGACGCCGAGGACCTGTCGGTCGAGCAGGGCGCCTATCTCGCCGCGCTGCTCCAGGCGCCGAGCCAGTACGACTGGGCGGTGGCGACCGACACCGGCAAGCGGCTGGTCACCGAGCGCTGGAACTACGTCCTGGACAACATGGTCGAGGAGGGCTGGCTCACCAAGGCCCAGCGCGCCGCCATGCACTTCCCCAGGATCAAGGAGCCCAAGGGCGCCCCCGGCCTCGACGGGCAGAAGGGCTATCTGGTCGAGCTCGCCAACCAGCAGCTGGAACAGCAGCTCATGGCGCAGGAGGGCCTGACCCAGTCGCAGGCGGAGAACGCGGTCATAGAGAAGGGGTGGACCATCACCCTCAACATCGACCGCAAGAGGCAGGCCGCCCTGGAGCGGGCCGTCCGCACCCAGCTGACCAGCAAGCTCGACAAGGCCAAGCGCAAGGTCGACGGCGACATCCAGCCCGGCGCCGTCTCCGTGGACCCGAAGAGCGGCAGGATCGTCGCGCTGTACGGCGGCCGGAACTACTACGAGCACTACTACAGCAACGCCACCCGCAAGGACTACCAGCCGGCCTCCACCTTCAAGCCGGTCATCCTCGCCGCCGCCCTGGAGCGCCAGGCCACCACGCAGGACGGCAAGCCCATCACCGCCGACACCGTCTACGACGGCGGCAACCGGCGCCCGGTGCTGGACCACGGACGCCCGGTCGGCTTCGCCCCGCCCAACGAGGACGAGGCCGACTACGGCAAGATCACCGTCCAGCAGGCGATGAACAAGTCCGTCAACTCCGTCTTCGCGCAGATGGGCGTGGACGTCGGCATGGACAACGTCATGAGCACCGCGAGCAGCCTCGGCATGAACACCAAGGGCATGCCGGCGGTGCCCGCCCAGACGCTCGGCTCGATGGGCGCGAGCCCCCTGGAGATGGCCGGGATCTACGCCACCTTCGCCAACCACGGCCACAAGGTGACCCCGTCCATCATCAAGTCGGCGGAGAACAAGGGCCGCACGGTGGACATACCGGACCCCGTCGGCGGTACGGTGCTCAGCCGCACGGCCGCCGACACGGTCACCTCGGTGCTCACCGGCGTGGTGGACGACGGCACGGCCAAGCTGTCCGTGGCCGACAACCCGCAGCGCGACGGCCAGCAGGTGGCCGGCAAGACCGGCACCTCCGACGAGAACAAGTCCGCCTGGTTCACCGGCTACACCCCCGACCTCGTCACCTCCGTCGGCCTGTTCGGCGAGGACCCGAAGACCCACGGCCACGTGTCCATGGAGGGCGCGACCGGACTGCTCCCGGGGCGCGGCCGGATCAACGGCGGCGGCTACCCGGCGCAGATCTGGGCCGCCTACACCTTCGGCGTCACCGACCGGTCCGCGTTCGAACTGGACACCACCCAGGGCGCCGCCGTCGCGCCGACCCCGCCGCCGTCCAGCAGCGCGCCGCCGACCCCGTCCCTGACGCCGTCGCGGACGCCCTCCGAGACGCCGAGCGAGACGCCGTCCCACACGCCGTCGCAGACGCCGTCCGAGACGCCGAGCCGGACGCCGTCCCACACGCCCTCGCAGACGCCGTCCGAGACGCCCAGCACCGGGCTGCCGACGGAACCCACCACCGAGGAGCCGCCCAAGCCGGACGACGGCGGCTTCCACTTCGGCCCGTAGGGCCCGCACACGCGAAGGGGCGCCCGGAGGAGACTCCGGGCGCCCCTTCGCGTCGTAGCGCCTTCCGGCTCAGCGGTTCAGCTCGAACCAGACCACCTTGCCGGTGCTCAGCCGGGTCGCGCCCCAGCGCCGGGCCAGCTTGTTGACCAGGTACAGGCCGCGCCCGCCCTCGTCGGTGGCCCGGGCCTGCCTCAGGCGCGGCAGCTGCGGCACGTCGTCGCCGACCTCGCAGCGCAGCACGTCCGTGCGCAGCAGCCGCAGCGTCACCGGCCGCGACGCGTACCGCACCGCGTTCGTCACCACCTCGCTGACCAGCAGCTCCACCGAGTCCGACAGGTCCTCCAGGTCCCACCGGGCGAGCGCCCGGCGGGCCAGCCGGCGGGCCTGGCCGGGGGCGGTGCGCTCCGGCTCCAGCGTCCAGTACGCGACGTCGCTCGGCGCGATCCCGTCGAAGCGTGCCGCGAGCAGTGCGATGTCGTCGTCCCGGTCGCCCGGGCCGAGCATGTCCAGCACCTCGTCGCACAGCGCTTCCAGCGGCGGCGGATGGTCCGGCCCGGTCAGCCGCGCCGTCGCGGCCAGCCGCTCCCGCAGCTGCTCTATGCCGGTCCACACGTCCCGCAGCCGGGACTCCACCAGCCCGTCGGTGTACAGCAGCAGGGTCGCCCCGGCGGGCGCGTCCAGCTCCACCGCCTCGAAGTCCACCCCGCCGACCCCGATCGGCGCGCCCGGCGGCACCCGCAGCACCTCCGCCCGGCCGCCCAGGTGCAGCAGCACGGGCGGCGGATGGCCGGCGTTGGCGATCGTGATGCGGTGCGTCACCGGGTCGTAGACCGCGTACAGGCAGGTCGCCATGCGGTCGGTGCCCAGGCGCTGTGCCTGCTCGTCCAGGTGGTGCAGCACCTCCTGCGGCGGCAGGTCGAGCCCGGCCAGCGTCTGCGCGGTGGTGCGCAGCTGGCCCATGATCGCCGCCGAGGTCATCGAGTGGCCCATCACATCGCCGACGACCAGGGCGACCCGGCTGCCCGGCAGCGGGATCGCGTCGTACCAGTCGCCGCCGACCCGCGCCGTCTCCGCCGCCGGCAGATACCGGGAGGCCAGCCGGACACCGGTGGGCCGGGGCAGGGTCTCGGGCAGCATGGTGCGCTGCAACTCGTCGGCGATGTACGCCTCCCGGCCGTACAGCACCGCCTTGTCGATGCCCAGCGCGCTGTGCGTGGCCAGCTGCGCGGCCACCAGCAGATCGTCCGCCTCGAACGCCGTCCGGACCAGCCGGCGTTCGAGGCGGACGATCTGCTGGTGGCCGCTTGGTACGACGCCCTCCCCGCTCTCGCCGAGCAGTTCGGGCAGCGCGGCCCGGGCCGCGGGCGCGTCGGCGAACACCGGGCGCA
The DNA here is from genome assembly GCF_013870595.1 of Streptomyces sp. WELS2. Lineage (GTDB taxonomy): Bacteria > Actinomycetota > Actinomycetes > Streptomycetales > Streptomycetaceae > Streptomyces. Next base: position 4,974 of record NZ_JACBWZ010000426.1, read on the forward strand.
CCCCGCGCAGCACCTCGTTCAGCGCGCCGCCCGGCCGTACCTCGCACAGCTCGGTGGTCAGCGCCGACAGGTCGGCCAGCACCGACGGCTCGGGCTCCGGCTCGAACGCCGCGGGCAGCAGCACCCCGTCGGTGTCCCGTTCGTCCGGTATCCGGTCGGTGCGGCGCAGCCGCAGCACCACCGGACCGGTGGGCCGCTCGTCGCCGACCGGCAGCGGATCGCGCAGATAGACCAGGATCGCGTCGGAGAACGTCGGCACGGTGGCCCGGCACAGGCCCATCACGATCTCGTCCAGGTCGAGCCCGCGGGCGATGCGCCGGGTGGCCGCGCCCACGAACCTGAGCCGGTCGCCGTCCCGCCGCATCGGCATCGGCCGCCCCGACGGC
>NZ_JACBWZ010000427.1 GCF_013870595.1 Streptomyces sp. WELS2
CGTGCATGGTGTCCCCTAAGGGACTGCGGTGGAAACCAGAGATCTCTTAAGAGGTCTCAGAGCCGGCCCGCCGCTTTCAGCGCCAGATAGGCGTCCGCGAGCGCCGGCGCCAATTCCTCCGGAATAGCGTCCACCACCGTCACCCCGTGACGACGGAGCTGTTCGGCGGTGCGCCGGCGCTCGTCCTGCGCCCGAGCCGCTGCCGCCGCTTCGTACACGGCCTCGGCGTTGCCCCGGGCCTGGGCCATACGGGCAATGTGCGGATCCGCCACCGACGCGACCAGAACCGTATGGCGCTGAGTGAGCTGGGGAAGCACGGGAAGCAGACCCTGTTCCACCGGTGCCGCGTCCAACGTCGTGAGAAGCACGATCAGAGAACGCCGAGGGGCCGTGCGCAGAGCGGTGGCGGTGAGACCGCGGGCGTCGGTTTCGACGAGTTCCGGTTCCAGCGTTGCCATCGCGTTGACCAGCGAAGGCAGGACATCGCCGGCCGTGCGGCCTTGGACAAGGGCACGTACCCGGCGGTCGTAGGCCAAGAGCGCCACCCGGTCGCCCGCGCGGGAAGCGAGCGCTGCCAGTAGCAAGGCCGCGTCCATGGAGGCGTCCAGCCGCGGGGCGTCGCCGACGCGGGCGGCCGAGGTCCGACCGGTGTCCAGGACGAGCAGGATGTGCCGGTCGCGTTCCGGACGCCAGGTGCGCACCGAGACGGAGGACTGCCGGGCTGTGGCGCGCCAGTCGATGGAGCGGGTGTCGTCTCCGGGCACGTACTCGCGCAGGCTGTCGAACTCCGTGCCCTCCCCACGGGTCAGCGCGCTGGTACGGCCGTCGAGTTCGCGCAATCGGGCGAGTTTCGACGGAAGGTGCTTGCGGCTGGTGAACGGGGGCAGGACGCGTACCGTCCAGGGCACCTTGTGAGCGCTTTGCCGGGTGAACAGACCGAGGGGGCCGTAGGAGCGAAGGGTCACGAGATCGGCCTGGCGGTCGCCACGGCGTGTGGGGCGCAGCCTGGTCGTGACGCGTCGGCGCTCTCCCGGGGGCACGGTGATCCGGTGCCGCGACGCCTCGGTCTCGGTGCCCGGCTGCCATGCGCTCGGCGGCCAGGCGTCACGGAGCTGGGCGCGCAGGGGGCGGCGGGACGGATTCGTCACCGTCAGCGTGACGTCCGCGGTGTCACCGAGACGGACCGTGGTGTCGCCGGAGCGTGCCAGCAGCAGGCGGCGTACCGGCGCGGCCAGCGCGTAGTCGCAGGCGCAGGCCAGGGCCAGGGGGCCGTTGACCGCGAGGATTCCGGTCCAGCCCGGTTCCAGGAAGCCGACGGGGATCGAGCCGAGGGCCGCGAGGAGTGCGGCGCGTCCGGTGAGTGCCATCAGCGGGGGACCGGGACGTGGGCGAGGATGGCGTTGATGACCGAGTCGGCGGTCACGCCCTCCATCTCGGCTTCCGGGCGCAGCTGGACGCGGTGCCGGAGGGTGGGCAGGGCCAGGGCCTTCACATCGTCGGGGATGACGTAGTCGCGGCCGGTCAGCCAGGCCCAGGCGCGTGAGGTGGCGAGCAGGGCGGTGGCGCCGCGCGGGGAGACGCCGAGGGCGAGCGACGGCGACTCGCGGGTGGCGCGGCAGATGTCCACGACGTAGGCGGTGATCTCGGGCGACACGGTCGTCTTGGCGACCGCGGCGCGGGCCGCTTCCAGGTCCGCGGGGCCGGCGACCGGTCGTACGCCTGCGGCGCGCAGGTCGCGCGGGTCGAAGCCTGAGGCGTGCCGGGTGAGGACGTCGATCTCGTCCTGACGGGAGGGCAGCGGGATCGTGAGCTTCAGCAGGAACCGGTCCAGCTGTGCTTCCGGGAGGGGGTAGGTGCCCTCGTATTCGACCGGGTTCTGGGTCGCGGCGACCAGGAACGGCTCGGGGAGGGGTCGTGGGGTGCCGTCGACCGTGACCTGCCGTTCCTCCATGGCCTCCAGCAGCGAGGACTGGGTCTTGGGCGGGGTGCGGTTGATCTCGTCAGCGAGGAGCAGGTTGGTGAAGACCGGGCCGGGCTGGAAGGAGAACTCGGCGGTGCGGGTGTCGTAGACGAGGGAGCCGGTGACGTCGCTCGGCATCAGGTCCGGGGTGAACTGGACGCGCTTGGTGTCGAGTTCCAGCGCGGATGCGAGGGCTCGGACGAGCAACGTTTTGGCGACTCCAGGGACTCCTTCTAGTAGTACGTGTCCGCGGCAGAGGAGGGCGACGACGAGGCCGGTCACGGCGGGGTCCTGGCCGACCACGGCTTTGGCGATCTCGGCGCGCAGGGCTTCCAGCGCGGTGCGGGCGGTGTCCGCGTCTCCGCTCTGCCCGGCGTTGTCAGTGGTCGGGTCCATCATGAACGGCGTACCTCTCTTTCGAGGGCGTCGAGTCGGTCGGTGAGGGCGATGAGGGCCGCGTCGTCGCCGGGCGGCGGTCCGAAGAGGAGGGAGTGCAGGTCCTGTCCGTCGCCGGACAGGCGGGCGGAGAGGGCGGGCAGCAGGGCCTCGGGCGTGTGCGCCTGAGCGACGGGGACGCCGGCGAGGGGAGCGAGGCGGGTGCGGGTGGCGGAGCGCAGAGCGTCGGCCGCGCGGTCGCGGGCGTCGGCCTTGCGGTAGAGGCGGGCGCGTCCTTCGGTGGTCTCGGAGGCGCGGATCGCGACGGGGAGTTTCTCGGCCACGAGCGGGCCGAATCGGCGGGCCCGCCAGAACGCGGCGAGGGCCGCCGCGACGAACAGCTGCAGGGTGGCCCAGAGCCAGCCCGAGGGGAGCAGGCCGAAGAAGTCTTTCCGGTCGCCGGCCGGGGCTCCGGAGGCGTCGGACAGCGAGGGGAGGTACCAGACCAGATGGGGCCGGGAGCCGAGGAGTTGAAGGGCGAGGGAGGCGTTGCCCTGCTCGTCCAGGCGGTCGTTGTAGAGGATGTCGGGTGCGCCGAGCACGAGGGTGTCGCCGTTCCCGGAGGCCGCGGGCAGACGCAGCAGGGTGGCGAGGCGCTCGCTGGGGTAGCAGGAGTCGGCGTCGAGACGGGCGGTGGTGTAGCGGACGCCACCGGTGTCGGCGGTGCCCGCCCGGCGGGCCTCGGGCAGGGCGCAGTCCGGGGCGAGCGTGGAGTCGCCGCTGGTGGCGGGGTCCGCGGTGACCCCGGGGGCGAGTCGTTCGACGGACCAGCTGCCAGCCGCTACCAGGACGGTTCGCCCGCCGGAGTCCGCCATCGCCGAGTGCAGCCGGTCCTGCTGACGGTGGGTCAGCCGGTCGGGCACGGCGACGAGCAGGGTGGTGTCGGGGCCGGTGGCGGAGCGTGCCGTGTCGAGGCTGGTGACCACGCGCGTGGACACGCCCCGCTGGGCGAGGAGTTCGGCGACGGCGCGGCTGCCGTGCGGGTCGACGGAGCGCGGGTCCAGTTCGCCGTGGCGGGTGGTGGAGCGCACGGCGGCCATGGCGACGGCCGCGGCCAGGACGAGGACGACGGCGAGCACGATGCCGCGTGTCCGGGTCCACAGCCGGCGGCCGGTGGGCGCGGTGGAAGCGGGGGTCGTCGGCGGGGCCTCGGTGGTCACTCGGCCGCCCCCTGGCGGGTGCTGTGGGCCGTGCCGACGGCACTGGCGGCGTGGCTCGGCCGGGTGTTCTCCAGGTCGCGGTCCAGTTCGGCGAGGCGGCGGTACGAATGCTCGTCGGCACTGCGCCCGCCATATGTGACGTCGTCGAACTCGTGTGCCGCGGCGCGCAGTCGGTCCGCGTGCGCGGGCAGGGCGCGGCCGGCCTCGGCGGCGGCTTCGTCGGCGGTGCGGCCGGGGCGTACGTCGAGCAGGGCGCGTTCCTCCAGGGAGCGGACCACGGCTCGCATGCGTTCCTGGACGGCCTGGTTCCAGTGGCCTTGGGCTGCGTGTGCCTCGCCGGCCGCGCGGTGTTCGGCGGCGCTGCGGGTGCGCTCGTCGAACAGCAGCGCGGCGGAGGCGGGTGGGCGGCGGGGGGTGCCCAGGCGCCACCAGAGGGCGGCCAGGACGGCGACGACGAACAGGATGACGACGAACAGGCCGACCGCGCCGCCCGGCGTGGCCGACGCGGCCGTGCCGAACAGCCGGTCGAGCCAGTCCCACAGCGCGTTCAGGGCGCGCTGGAACAGGCTCGGATCGTTCTCGTGGTACATCCCCTTGGACAGTTCGCGCCGGGCCGCTTCCCGCGCGGGATCGCGCGGGACGGTCACCGGCGGCTCGTCGCCCGAGCCGCCGGCTGCCAGGAGCGCACGGTCCGACGCGCGCCACACTCGTACGACCGTGGTGGCGCCCGATGGGAGCGCCGCCGTGAGTACTCCCCCCGTGAGGCTCACCGCGTCAGCTCCCGGGGACCGGACCGGGGGCGCCCGGGACACCGGCGGCTCGGGCCAGCTCCAGGTCCAGGGCTTCGCGGCGGATGCGCTGGTCGATGTAGAGGAGCGTGGTGACGCCGGCGCTGATCGGGAGGGTGAGCGTGGTCCCGATCACGGAGCCGATGGACCGGATGATCAGGAACGTCCAGCCGACGTGTCCGCCGTTGGTGGCGAGGAAGTCGGCCATACCGTCGTCGCTCGCGGCGGCGCCGATGACGGCGAAGGGGATGGTCACGATCGCGGAGACGATGTTCGCGATCAGACCGGCGAGCAACTGGATGCCGAAGACGCGCCACCAGGAGCCCCGCACCAGCCGGGCGGAGCGGCTCATGGACTTCCGGATGCCCTGCCGTTCGAGCATCAGGGCGGGCGCGGCCAGGTAGTAGCGGATGCTCAGCCAGACCGCGACGACGACGGCGCCGAGGATGCCCAGGGCCATCAGCGCGGCCCCGGCGGCGTCGCTGCCACTGCTGATCAGGACCAGGAAGCCGGGCAGCGCGCCGGCGGCGAGCACGCCGAAGACGATCAGACCGAGCAGGATGAGCAGACCGCACAGCTTGAGCAGCCGTGGGCGGGCCTCGCGCCAGGCCTCGCCGGTGCTCACCGGCTTGCCGAGCACGGCACGGCTGGTGATGGTCGTGAGCAGGGCGGTCGCGACGATGGTGGCGGCTGCCGAGACCACCGTGAGCAGTCCGGTGCCGACCATGGTGTCGCGCAGGCTGCGGAGCACCTCGCCGGGGGTGGCGGTCTCGCTGTCGAGCGAGGCGCTGGTGAGGGCGTCGTTGAGGACGAAGCCCTGCAGCAGGACCAGGCCGGTCTCGGTGAGCAGGGCGACCGCCAGCGAGATGGCGAGGACCGAGCGCCAGTAGGCGCGCATGGTGGAGACGGCGCCGTCGAGGATCTCACCGACGCCGAGCGGGCGCAGCGGGATGACGCCGGGCTTCGCGGCGGGCGGTGGTCCGCCCCAGCCGCCGCCCCAGGC
>NZ_JACBWZ010000428.1 GCF_013870595.1 Streptomyces sp. WELS2
CCCGGGAGACCCTCGTGCTCGACGGCACGGACGATCCCGCCGTGCGGCCGGGCTCCGCGAAGGCCGACAGCGGCACGCGTGTCAACGGCAGAGCCGTACCGGCGGGCGGATGCCACGGGGAGGCACTGCGCGCGTTGCACGCCGACAACCCCCAGGCCGGCGGTGACGCCCCCATCGCCAACCGCCTCAACATGGACACGTTCACGGCGTCACGGCGAGACGGCCGGGTGACGAAGGCGTACGCCCGGTGGTCCGCCTGCATGAAGGCGCACGGCCACCGCTACGCCCGCCCGGACGAGACCGCGTCGGATCCCGCCTGGCGGACGAAGACGGCTTCCGCCCGCGAGCGTGCCGTAGCCGGCGCCGACGCCCGCTGCAAGGCACAGGTCGACCTCGTCGGTGTCTGGTACGCCGTGGAAGTCGCCTACCAGCGCCAGGCGGTCGACCGGAACGCCGCCGAACCGGTACGGGTCCGGGCGGACCTGCGACTGCGGCAGCGTCTCGCCGAGACCGTGCTGAACGGGCGTCGCTGAGCGAGCGGTGGGGGTAGCCCCACCTGTAAGCAGGTGGTTGGCGGGATCCCGGGCCCGGACGTCGATCGAAAATACTGGGCCCGGTTCAGTCGTCACCCACCGACCGGGAGTCTTCGTGTACGAGCACACGCGTGCGGCAGACAAGGCAACGGTCCGGCTCACGGCGACGGTACGGCTCGACGGCCGGGCCGCCGGCACGTGCAGCGCCACCGGACTGCTGCCGTTGGACGGCTCCGGGGACGTCACCTGCACGGACGCCGAGGCCGGGCCCCTGTTCGTGTCGGTGGAGGCGGCGAAGCGACGGGAGGCCGAGGCCCGCGCTCGGATCAGCGGCGCCCCGGAGCCCTACAACGTCCACGCCACCGCAGAGACTGTCGTCCGGGTGCTGGCCGAGGTGGACACCAGCGCGCTGGAGCAGGCCCAGCGGCGGGACGAGGAGCAGTTGGCCCAGGCGCCGTCCCTCGCGGAGTCGGCCGCCCGGGCCGACTCCGCGCCGACCGGGGAGCAGGACGCGGACCGGCCGCTGGACTGCGCGCACCGGATACCGAAAGGCGCCCTCAGGAGCGGCAAGGGGTGGGTCCTCAACACAGCCGGCGCCAACGGGCGCACCGAGACCGGGCAGGCTTGCCTGAAGAAGCCGGCGAAGAACAAGGCCGCGAAGCGGAAACCGAACCCCTATGGCTACGCGGAGGCGAAGGCCGTGGTGCGGCGGCTGGGGCTCGACCCCGGGTACCACCTGGCGCGCTGCCACATCATCGCCGCGCGATTCGGGGGCTCCAACAGGCTGAAGAAGAATTTCAGCCCGTGCGGACAGCTCCTCGCCAACAACAGCGGCCTCGGCATGTCGAACTTCGAGATCGAAGTGGCCGCGAACATCGCCAAGGAACCCGACGGCAGCGTGCGTTACCTGGTGGAGCCCGTCTTCCGGGCACCCGACAGCAGCATCCCCCGCTGGTTCTCGATGATCGCCGTCTTCTACTCCCCCTCCGGGATCCCCGAACACGTCCTCGCCCGCACGGTGCCCAACTGGGTGGAAGGCGGTCCGGGCGGCGTCACGAACATCGGCAACTGAAACCCGTCCGGCCACAACCGCCCCGCGCCCCGCGCCCGAGCAGCACTTCGCGCCTAGGGATCGGGCGGCCGGCCTGCTGCGCACCCTGGCCTGGTACACCCCCGGCCACTGCGCTCGACAACGGGCCGAGGGACACATCGGCCGGTGGGGTCCCAGTCGCCGCAGAGGAAATCACGGTCACTCCTTTGCCCTGGTGCGCGTGCTGCTGCACCGCCTCATGGACGAAGGTCTCCGAGGGCCGGCCGCGACAGGAGTGCAGGCCCACGCCCCAGGCCGAGGTGATCGGCAGGAGCACGCCGCCGACGGAGTCGCTCGCGCACCAGACCTCGACGCGGCGGGCCTGTGAGGCCCACAGGTCGGCCCGGTAGGTCTCGGTGTTGCGCCGCGTGTCGTCGTCGAGGGAGCCGTACTGGGTCTCCTCCCGGACCATGCGGGTTCCGTCGGCGATCCACGCCCAGGGCAGTCGGCCTGTCTCCCGCAGGTGGCCTACAGCCGTGATCGTTCCCCGAGGACATGGCTCGGTTCCCGTTCTCAGTCGTGGCGGTGGTACGCCTTGTTGGCGATACGCCAGCGGCCGTCGGCGAGGACCAGCAGGAAGATGTCGGTGAACGTGTCCGCGCCGTGCCGGAGTGTCATGGTGGCTGTCGCGACGGTGCCGTGGACGTCGATGGCGTCGATGCGGCGGGTGCGGGTCGGTTCGTCCGGGGCCGGCCGGCCCCGGAAGAGGGTGCAGTACTCGTCCAGGTGCCAGGAGACGAACGCGCCGTCCCGGATCCCTTCGATGTGGGCGGTGGGCAGGAACGCGTCGCGGAAGTGGGTGGGGTCGCCGGTGGCGTGTCCGCGGATGTAGGCGCGGAGCGGTTCGAGCACGGCGTCCTCCACGGCGGGGGCCGTGGCGGCGACAGCGATATCGGACTCGAGGGCGGCAGGGGTGTCGGGCAGGCCCGTAGCGCCGCGCAAGGGGGTGTCCGACGCGGCGGCCAGCAGAGCCATGTCCTTTGCCAGCGCGCCGATCGTGAATTCGGCCGGGGCGGCGGTCGGCTCGCCGAGGAGGAAGGGGCGCTTGCGGGCCACGAGAGCGCCGAGCTGGCCGAGTTCGAGGACGTCCAGCGTCTGGGTGCGGGGCAGGCCGAGGACGTCGGCTTGCCGCAGTGAGTCGCGCAGCGCGAGGACGGCTCCGGCGAGGCTGTTGTTGGCGATCAGTTTGAGCGCGGCGGCGGTGGAGGCGTCGGCCACGTGCCGGACGGTGCCCAGCGTTTCCAGAACCGGTCGGACTCGGTCCAGTGTGTTCTGGTCGGCGGCGGCGAGGATCTGCAGGGTGCCGGTGGTGGCAGCCGGCACCGAGCCGAGCAGAGGCGCGTGGACGTAGGCCGGGCCGAGTAGCCGGGCCAGCCTCGTTGCCTCGGCGGGGGCGATCGTGCTGGTGTTCAGCACGATCGTGTCCGTGCGCAGCGAGTCACGGACATCGTCGAGGACCTGCCGGCAGGCCGGGCCGTCGAACAGGGCCAGGAGGACGAGGTCTGCCTGGGCCACGGCCTCGTTCGGGTCGTCGGTCGTCTTGACGGTGCCTGCCGTACGTCCTGAGCGGGTCCAGCCGACGACGTCCCGGTCCTGGGCAGCCAGGCGGGTCGCGATGGCGCTGCCCATGCGTCCCAGACCGAGGACGGCGATCGTGTGCGGTGTGGTCATGCGCGCCACAATGGTGCACCTCGATCGATGCGACAAGCGCGGATTTCGCATGCCTACCCTGCGCGACTCGCATACCGGCCGGGCATACTGGCGCCGTGGACTTGACTGTGTGGCGGGCTTTCGTGACCGTGTGCCGGGTCGGATCGCTGTCGGCGGCGGCAGCCGAGCTGAACCACACACAGTCGGCCGTCTCCCGGCAGATCGCCGGGCTGGAGCGGCAGCTCGGCGTGCCTCTGGTGGAGCGCCACGCGCGTGGTGTGCGTCCCACGCCGGCCGGTGAGGTGTTCCGGCGCCATGCCCTGGCCGCGCTCAACGAGGCCGACCGCGCTGTTCGCGCGGTACGAGATGTTCGCGACGGGGTGTGGGACCGGCCCCTGGCCATCGGAGCGACGCCGTCTCTCGCCGCGGGGGTCGTCCCTGCGGCCGTCCGGGGCCTGTTGAGGCAGGCCGGACCGGTTCGGTGGAGCCTGCTTCCCGGTCTGACCGCGCAGCTGCACCACCGCGTGACCGCGGGCGATCTCGACATCGCCGTCGTCACCGACGCGCCGCCAGGACTGGCCGTCGACCCGCGGGTCCAACGCCGGTTCCTCGGACTGGACGAGATGGTCGTCGTACTGCCCGCCGGTCATCCGCTGGCCGGGGGCGGGCCGGTGCGCATCGAGGCGCTGGCCGACGAGACCTGGGCCGAGGACAACGACGGCTCAGCGGCGCTGCTGCGCCGGCACGCCGCCCGTGCCGGAGTCGGCGCCCGCATCGACCTCGCCGCGGCCGACCTGCCCGGCAAGCTGGCCCTGGTCGCTACCGGTCATGCCATCGCCCTGATACCTGGGGTGCTGAGGTGCGCGCTGCGGGCCGACGTCACCACCGTGCCCCTCGTCGATCCTCCGACCCGTGGGATCTACGCCATCACACCGCGCCGCGACCCCCACCCCCGCACAGCGCCCCTGCTGGACCAGCTCATCACGGCCTTCGCCCCGGTCCTTCCGGCCCAAGTCGAGCACCAGCCGACCGAGTCGGGCATCCCTGCCGCCGCGCCGCCGCTTCACGGCGTCATCGGTGAGGCACCCCACGACGGCCCCGAGCAGCGGAAATGAACGGAACACCACGCAACCGCCGGAGAAGTGCCAAGCAGCCGGACGCCCCTCGTCGCCATCCTGTCACCGCCGGGAACCCCGGCATCCTCGCGACCCCGCTGTTCGAGCGTGGTGATCCGGGCCTTGAGCTGCTCGGAGTCGTCGGGCCCTCGAACCCCAAGTAGAGGCGGACAAGCTCACCGCGGGGCAGCACGCCGTCCTCGCCGCACTGGGCCCGGAGTCTCGTACCTCAGCAGGGTGGTGGGCCGGGTCGGGATCCGCCCCACCCACCGCATGGCTCGCCCCCCGCGCCCTCATGGACCTGCCGGAAGCGCGCGGGGCAGGGTTCGAGGGCGGGTGGGCGAGCCCGGCTGTCGGAACCGGCTGGCAGCATGGCCACATGACTGATGATCTTGACGGTGTACTGGCAGATCCCGCACGGCTGCTGACCGCCGACCGTGCGGCGCTGCGCGACCACTGCTCCCACGGTGACCGGGCCCGTAGTGTCGGGGGTGAGGTCTTCCTGCAAGCCGAGGCGGTCTTCGGGGGCGCGGAGGTGACGCCCGCGGAGTTCGCGTCCTGGCTGCACTTCGCGGCGAAGGCCACCGGTCACGACGCGTTCGCCGACCGGATCGCGGAGGCCGGTCCCGGCATGCCGTGGCGGACGGTGTGGGCGTGGTGGCGGCCGGCCCACTGGTTCCCGGTGCACCCGAGTCTGAACGGCGACTACTTCCGGGTGCGCCGGTGTACGGCCGGGAACCGGGAACTCGTCGAGGTGACCGACCAGCGTGGCCCTCTCTGGCTCGACGCGGCAACCGGCCGGCGGGTGAAGGACGTGGACGAGGCGGCGCTGGGCGACGTGCCGATCGCGACCGGGGTCGCCGAGGCACCCGCGCTGTACGACCTGGACCTGTTCCTGCCGGAGGAGTGGGAGGGCGCCGTGGCCTTCGCGACGGACGACGGCCGGACCCGGCAT
>NZ_JACBWZ010000429.1 GCF_013870595.1 Streptomyces sp. WELS2
GGCGCGTCGGCCACCTGGAGATCCGCTCGGCCCCGCCGTTGCCGCCGGTCTCCCGGTGCAGGCGCAGGGCGCGGAGGAACTCCGTGGCCTGGGCGCGCAGGTAGTCCGCGAGGGCGTCACCCGCCACCGCCTCGGCCGTGGGGTCCGTCTGGTCAAGGTGTTGCTGTGCCACGCCGGCGCCTCCGGGCGTCTATGAGCATCTCCTGGACGTTGCGCAGGGGCCCGCCGTCCCCGTCGGTCGCGTGCCGGGTCCACTCGCCGTCCGGGCCGAGGTGCCAGGAGGCGGTGGTGTCGGACATGCCGGTGTCCAGCAGCCGGTTGAGGGCTGCGCGGTGGCCGGGGTCGACGACCCGCACCAGGGCCTCGATCCGGCGGTCGAGATTGCGGTGCATCATGTCGGCGCTGCCGATCCACACCTCGGGCTCGCCGCCGTTGCCGAAGGCGAACACCCGGGAGTGTTCCAGGAAGCGGCCGAGGATCGAGCGGACCCGGATGTTCTCCGACAGGCCGGTGACCCCGGGGCGTATCGCGCAGATGCCGCGCACCCACACGTCCACCGGCACGCCCGCCTGGGACGCGCGGTACAGGGCGTCGATGAGCGCCTCGTCCACGATCGAGTTGACCTTGATCCGGATGAAGGCGGGCCGGCCCGCGCGGTGGTGCTGGATCTCCTTGTGGATGCGGGAGACCAGGCCGTCACGCAGCGACTTGGGCGCCACCAGCAGCCGGCGGTAGGTCTCCCGGCGGGAGTAGCCGGACAGCCGGTTGAAGAGGTCGGAGAGGTCCGCGCCGACCTGGGGGTCCGCGGTGAGCAGGCCGAGGTCCTCGTACAGGCGGGCCGTCTTCGGGTGGTAGTTGCCGGTGCCGACGTGGCTGTAGCGGCGCAGGGTCTCGCCCTCCTGGCGGACCACCAGGGACAGCTTGCAGTGGGTCTTCAGCCCGACCAGGCCGTAGACGACGTGGCAGCCGGCCTCCTCCAGCTTGCGCGCCCACTTGATGTTGGCGTGCTCGTCGAAGCGGGCCTTGATCTCGACCAGGACGAGTACCTGCTTGCCGGACTCGGCGGCGTCTATCAGCGCGTCCACGATGGGGGAGTCGCCGGAGGTCCGGTACAGGGTCTGCTTGATCGCGAGGACGTCCGGGTCGGCGGCGGCCTGCTCCAGGAAGGCCTGCACGGAGGTGGAGAAGCTGTCGTAGGGGTGGTGCAGCAGCACGTCCCGGGCGCGCAGGGCGGCGAAGATGTCGGGCGGGGACGCCGACTCCACCTCGGCGAGGTCGCGGTGGGTGCCGGCGACGAACTTCCGGTACTTCAGCTCGGGCCGGTCCAGCGAGTGGATCCGGAACAGGCCGGTGAGGTCCAGCGGGCCGGGCAGCGGGTACACCTCGGCCTCGGAGATCTTCAGCTCGCGCACCAGCAGGTCCAGCACCTCGCGGTCGATGGACTCCTCGACCTCCAGGCGCACCGGCGGGCCGAAGCGGCGCCGCATGAGTTCCTTCTCCAGGGCCTGGAGCAGGTTCTCCGCGTCGTCCTCCTCGACCTCCAGGTCCTCGTTGCGGGTGATCCGGAAGGCGTGGTGCTCCAGGATCTCCATGCCCGGGAACAGCTCTTCCAGGTGGTTGGGGGCGGCGATGACGTCCTCGATGGGGACGTAGCGGCCCGGGGAGGCCTCCAGGAAGCGGGACAGCAGCGGCGGCACCTTCACCCGGGCGAAGTGCTTGTGGCCGCTGACCGGGTTGCGTACGACGACGGCCAGGTTCAGCGAGAGGCCGGAGATGTACGGGAAGGGGTGCGCGGGGTCGACGGCCAGCGGGGTGAGGACGGGGAAGATCTGGTTCCGGAACAGCGTGAAGAGGCGGGCCTGCTCCTTCTCCGTCAGCTCCTGCCAGCGGACCAGGTGGATGCCCTCCTCGGCGAGCGCGGGGGCGACGTCCTCGTGGTAGCAGGCGGCGTGCCGGGCCATCAGCTCGCGGGAGCGGGCCCAGATCATCTCCAGCACCTCGCGCGGCTGGAGCCCGGAGGCGGACCGCGTCGCGACCCCGGTGGCGATGCGGCGCTTGAGGCCGGCCACCCGGACCATGAAGAACTCGTCCAGGTTGCTGGCGAAGATGGCGAGGAAGTTCGCGCGCTCCAGCAGCGGGGTGGCCGGGTCCTCGGCCAGTTCCAGGACCCGCTCGTTGAAGGCCAGCCAGCTGCGCTCGCGGTCGAGGAAACGCCCCTGGGGCAGGGGGGCGCCGTCGGCCCGGGCCTCCTCGTACGCGTCGAGGTCCGCGTCGAGGTCGGGCGCCAGACCGGAGACGGGGGTGGACACGGCGCGCTGCCGGTGCGCGGCGATGGAGCCCATGGGGGGCTGCGGCGTGTGCGTGGCCTCGGCCTGGGTCTCGTGCTGCCTCATGAACCCATTCTTCCCCGCCGTTGGTGACACGGGCGCGTCGGAACGCGCGGGCGGGAGCCGTACGGTTCCGCTGCCCGCGGCGGGCCCCTCGGAGGGCGGCGAAGGCTCTGGCACGACGGGTGTCATTGGCCGAGCGTCGCAAGCCAGGCTGAATCAATGGTTACGGCGACATGACGTGTGGGATAGCGGGGAGCGGCCCGAAGGGGTTCCGGACGAGGTCAGACGGCCGCCTTCGGGCCGGTGGCCCGGGCGCGGGCCGGGCGGCGGCCGGTGGTGCGGCGGTGCACCAGCCGGAAGGCCGCCACGGTCAGCACGGCGCTGAGGGCGAGCAGGAGGGCGCTCCCGACCAGGTGCAGGGGCAGGGAGTGGGCGTAGGGGTGGTAGTCGACGTAGAAGCCGGTGGCGTGCCGGCGGTCGTTGAGGGCCTGGCACGCCGGCCCGGCGTCGGACACGCAGGACGAGGCGGGCACATGGGCGCCGTCCGCGGTGATGAAGCCTTCGCCGGTCTTGATGCCGGAGTGCTCGGGGTAGGCCCGGCGGCCGGAGGTGGCGGTGACGGCCGGCCACAGGTGGGGCAGGGCCAGCTGGACGGCGGTCCACAGCGCGGCCAGGGTGAGCACGGAGCCGCACAGCGCGACCAGCGAGCGGCCCAGCACCAGCCCCAGGAGGGCGCCGGTGACCAGGCCCGTCAGCGCGAGGGCGACGGTCAGCGGGCCGCCCGCGTAGAAGGTGGTCAGGTCGTACCAGTCCTCGGCGCTGTCGATGCGGCCCCGGCCCGCCGACCACACCAGGTGGTGCAGCCACACCAGCGGACCGGTGCCGGCGGTGACCAGGGCGGCCGGAACGGCGAGCCGCGCGGCCAGCCAGCGCACCGGGGTGATGCCCTGGGTCCAGGCGAGCCGGGCCGTGCCGGTCTCCGTCTCCCGGCCGGTCAGCGCGGCGCCCGACCAGGCGGCGACGAGGAACGGGAGGGTGACGACGGCGAAGGTCGTGTACTGGTAGACGTCCTTGTAGCGCAGGATGGCGGCCTGGTCGTAGTCGCACGGGGCGGGGCCCTGGCAGGCGGGGTCGGTGTCGAACCGGTGCCAGGCCGCCGCCGAGGCGTCGGTGAGCGGGCCCCACAGCCACAGCAGCGCGACGGCCAGGCCCACGACGAGGACCGCCCAGGCGCACAGCGCGGGGCGGTGCAGCCGCAGCAGCCAGCGGATCTGGCGCGGGGCGGCGGCCGGCGGGGCGGATGCGCTCAGGGTGGCGGTCACGCGGCGTACTCCTGGTTCTCGGCCGGGGTCAGGGCGGGCGCCCCCGGGTTGCGCAGATGGGCCAGGACCAGTTCCTCCAGCGAGGGCGCGGCGGTGCGCCAGTCGCCGGGGACCGGTCTGGCCGGGCGGATCAGGGCGGACAGCTGGCGCCCGGTGACCCGGGACTCGACCACGGTGTGCCCGTCGAGGGCGGCGGGGTCCGCGGCGGCGGAGATCCGCAGGTGGGCGGCGAGCAGGTCGTCGATGTCGCCGGCCAGCCGGATCCGGCCGGAGCCGACCAGCAGCAGGTGGTCGCAGGAGTCCTCCAGTTCGGCGACGACGTGCGAGGACATCACGATGGTGGTGCCGTACCGGGCGGCCTGGGCCATCAGCGTGCCCATCAGCTCGTGCCGGGCCAGCGGATCGAGGTCGGCCATCGGCTCGTCCAGGAGCAGCAGTTCGGGCCGCTTGCCGAGGGCGAGGGCGAGCGCGACACGGGTGCGCTGGCCGCCGGACAGGGAGCGCACGCGGGCCCCGGGATCGAGGTCCCCGGCCGCCACGACCCGTTCGGCGCCGGCCGCGTCCCAGTGCGCGGGGTTGAGGTCGGCGCCCATGCGCAGGGTCTCGGCGACGGTGAGCTGCGGGTAGAGGGGCTTGTCCTGGGCCACGTAGCCGACCCGGGGCCGGGCGGCGGCCGGCGTGGTGCCGAGCACGGTCACCGCGCCCTCGGTGGGAGCGGTGAGTCCGGCGGCCAGGGCGAGCAGGGTGGACTTGCCGGCGCCGTTGGGGCCGACGACCGCGCACACGCGTCCGGCGGGCAGCCGGAACGAGCAGTCCCGCAGGGCCCAGCCCGCCCGCCGGCCGAACCGTTTCCCCAGAGCCTCGGCCGTCATCGCCGTGTCGCTGCTCATGTCGGGTCTCCCTGGAAGTGCGTGTCGAGTACGGCGGTGAAGAGCGCGGCCACGTCGTCCCGCTCCAGCCCCGCGTCCCGGGCGCGCCGGGCCCACTCCTCGAGCTCGGCCCGCAGCGGGGAGTCGGCCGGGGCGGTGCCGAGGGTGCGCCGGACGAAGGTGCCGAGCCCGCGCCGCGCCTCCACCAGCCCCTCGCGCTCCAGTTCGCGGTACGCCTTCAGGACGGTGTTGGGATTGATGGCCGTGGCCTCCACCACCTCGCGTGCCGTGGGCAGCCGGTCTCCCGGGACCAGCAGGCCGAGGCGCAGGGCCTGCTTGGTCTGCTGGACGATCTGGACGTAGGTGGCCACACCGCTGTGCCGGTCGATGCGGTACTCGACCACCCGGTCACCCACCCTTTCACTATTTGAGTAGTGAAAGGGTGGTGGAAGGGGCGCCGACAAGTCAAACGCCGGTGCCGGAGGTGAAGCGCGGGTCCTTCGGAACCGAATGCGCGGGCCGTGAACCGGTCGGCGGGTCCCGTCCGATGAGGAGATGTGAGCGAGACGAGAAGCGACGCGGAGCTGCTGCGGGCCATCGCGGCGGACCGCGACCGGCACGCCTTCGAGGAGCTGTTCCGGCGGTACGCGCCGTGGCTGACCGCGCGGCTGCGCGGGCGCTGCGCCGACGCCGGGGTCGTGGACGACATCGTCCAGGAGACGTTCCTCGCGATCTGGCGTGGCAAGGCCCGCTACCACCGGGAGGGCGAGGTGGCCGGCTGGCTGTGGCGCGTCGGCTCCCGCCGGCTCGTGGACGCCCAG